>CAYYSM010000072.1:0-9214 GCA_964474225.1 uncultured Hyphomicrobiaceae bacterium | reverse complement strand
TGGGACACGATCACGATGGATACCTTGTCGCTCATTTGCCCTCCAGCGCATCGCAGATCGCATGAACGAGCAGCGTGGACGACCGCGCGCCCGGGTCCAGATGCCCGATGGAGCGCTCGCCGAGAAACGCTGCCCGGCCCTTCGTCGCCAGCATGTCCTTCGTCGCCGCCAGCCCTTCGTCCGCCGCCGCGCGCGCCGCGTCCATGCCGCCGCCGGCTTCCAGCGCCTGCTGCACGGGCACCAGCACGTCGAGCATGGTCTTCGCGCCCGCGTCGGACTTGCCGCGCGCCTTGACCGCCTCGACGCCGCCGGCGACCATCGCGCTGAACGCGGGCTGGTCGATAGCGCCCTCCGGCGCGGCCTTGCCCATGCCCATCAGCAGCGAGCCGTAGAGCGGCCCGGACGCGCCGCCGACCTTCATCACCAGCACGGTCCCGGCCTTTTTCAGCGCCTCGCCCGGCGGCAGCGCGGCGATTTCGTCCGCCGCCTCGGCCACCGCGCCGAAGCCGCGCGCCATGTTCTGGCCGTGGTCGCCATCGCCGATCGCCTGGTCCAGCGCGGTCAGTTCCTCCGCGTGGTCCGTGATCGCGGCATGGCAGCGGGCGATCACCGCGCGTATCATGTCTTCGCTCATCTCGACGCCTCCGGCCGTCGATTGTTCTTGTTGTTCCGGTTCGGACGTTTTCACCTGGACAGTGGCCGCGGGGGCTTCGATGCGCGCGCCTTCGGCATCGAAGAACAGCATCGCCTTCGGCGACACCGATGCCTTGACCTCGTCGCCCTCGCCGAGGGTCGTCCGGGCCCCAAGCAAGGCATGGACCGAATGGCCGGCTATATCCAGAAGTGCGATCGATTCAACCCCCAGATGTTCGACGGTGAGCACCTTCGCCGGCACCCCCGCGCCGTCAAGCGCGACATCCTCAGGGCGCACGCCGATTGTTTCCGTTCCCGCCGGCGCGGCGTTGATGCCAAACACCGCGGGCGGCGTCAGATTGATCGGCGGGCTGCCCAGCCGCTGGGCCGCATAGATGTTGGACGGGCGCTCATAGAACTCGCGCGGGGCGGCGATCTGCACGAGATGGCCTTCGTTGAGCACGCCGATCCGGTCCGCAAGCGTCATCGCCTCAAGCTGGTCGTGCGTCACGTAAACGATAGTCGCGCCGAGTTCGCGCTGAATGCGTTTCAGCTCCAGGCGCAGGTCCTCGCGCAACTTGGCGTCGAGCGAGGACAGCGGCTCGTCCATCAGGAACAGGTTGGGCTCACGCACCAGCGCGCGGCCGATGGAGACGCGCTGCATCTCGCCGCCGGAGAGCTGTGTCGCGCGATTGTCGAGCTTGCTGCCGATGCGCAGCATTTCGGCGATCTCGCGCACCCGCTTGTTGATTGTCTCGGGCGGCGTGCGGCGGCCCGGCGCGCGCAAGGGAAATGCGAGATTGTCGAACACCGAATAATGCGGATAGAGCGAATACTGCTGGAACACGAAGGCGACGTCGCGCTCGGCCGGCCCCTTCTTGGTCACGTCGGCCTCGCCGATGGCGATGCGCCCTTCATCCGGCACTTCAAGACCCGCGAACAGGCGCAGCGTCGTCGTCTTGCCCGCGCCGGTCGGGCCGAGCAGCACGACGAATTCGCCGTCCTGCACATGCAGGTCCATCGCGGCGACGGCCGTGGTGTCGCCGAATCGCTTGGTCACGCCCTGGAGCGCCGCCTCAGCCATGCGCGCCTCCCG
This sequence comes from uncultured Hyphomicrobiaceae bacterium, assembly GCA_964474225.1. GTDB lineage: Bacteria > Pseudomonadota > Alphaproteobacteria > Rhizobiales > Rhodomicrobiaceae > Dichotomicrobium. Next base: position 7,485 of record CAYYSM010000072.1, on the reverse strand, counting down.
CATAAAGCGCGGTTTTCAGCGCCTGGCCCGTATCGGGGTGGAAGACGATGAGACGCTCGGCATCGAAGTTCAGCCCGACCACGTCGCCGTGGCTGACCCTGACGGTGTTCGGCGCGCGCACGCGCAGCCGGCCCGCCTCGGTGTCCACCGTCACAAGCTGGCGCGCGCCCATGTATTCCACCGCGAAAACCCGCCCGCGCAGCGCGCCGTCATCGGCGATGCGGATATGCTCCGGCCGCGCCCCGACAACGGCCTCGCGCCGGTTGAGACCCTCCAGCGCCTCGGGCATGTCGATCGTCGCGCCGTTGACCCGGATCTGCCGCGCGCCCGGCGCGACACCGCCTTCTGCCGGAAGGAAATTCATCGCGGGGCTGCCGATGAAGCTGGCCACGAACTGCGTGGCGGGCCGGTCATAGACTTCCATCGGCGCGCCGATCTGCAGGATTTCGCCCTTGTTCATGATGCAGATGCGGTCGGCCATCGACATGGCTTCGATCTGGTCGTGGGTGACGTAAACCGTGGTCGCGCCGATGCGGTTGTGGAGCAGCCGCAGCTCCTCGCACATCAGGTCGCGGAACTCGGCGTCCAGCGCGCCGAGCGGCTCGTCCATCAGGAACGCGCGCGCGCGCCGGATGATCGCCCGGCCCAGCGCGACGCGCTGGCGGTCCCCGGCGGGCAGGTTGCCGACGCTCTTGTCGAGCAAGTGCTCGATCCGCAGCATCCGCGCCACTTCCTCGGTGCGCTCGCGGATTTCGCGCCGCGGCACGCCCTTGACCCGCAGCGGGAAGGAGATGTTCCGGCGCACATTCATGTGCGGATAAAGCGCGTAAAGCTGGAAGACGAAGGCGATGTCGCGATCCGCGCCGCGCTTGAAGGTGACATCCTCGCCGTCGATGAGGATCTGCCCGTCGGTGGGCATCTCCAGCCCGGCGATCATGCGCAGCGTTGTCGTCTTGCCGCAGCCCGAAGGGCCGAGCATGACGAAAAATTCGCCGTCATGGATCGTGAAGCTCGACCCCGCGACGGCGACGAAATCGCCGAAGCGCTTCTGCAGGTTCTGGACCTTGATCTCAGCCATCCATCGTTACTCCGGAAAATGACTGACGATCACGTAGCCGATCGTCCCGATGAGAATGACCGTGAACGAGTGGCCGAACAGCCAGAGCGAGAAAGGCTGGGTCAGCATGACGACGCCAAGCCCGATCAGCGCTATCATTACCGCTTCCCACGGGCCGCGCCGGAAAAAGCGGCGCAGCGGTGTTCGCTTTTCGCTTTGCAGGCTCATCGACGCACCGCTCCGAAGGTAATGCCGGCCAGCAGATGCTTGCGCAGGATGATCGTGAAGATGACCGCCGGCAGCAGGAACAGCGTGGTTCCCGCCGCGACCGCCGGCCAGTCCAGCCCGCCCTCGCCGATGATCAGCGGGATGAAGGGCGGCGCCGTTTGCGCCTGCCCGCTGGTGAGCAGGATCGCGAAGTTGTACTCGTTCCACGAGAAGATCAGGCAGAAGATGGCCGTCGCGGCCAGACCGGCGCGCGCCTGCGGCAGCACCACCTTCCAGAACGCCTGCAGGCGGGTGTAGCCGTCGACCATCGCGGCTTCTTCATATTCGCGCGGGATTTCGTCCATGAAGCCCTTCAGGAGCCAGACCGACAGGCTGAGGTTGACCGCCGTGTAGAGCAGGATCATGCCCAGATGCGTGTCGTTCAGCCCCAGCTCGCGGTACATGAGATAAACCGGGATCGCGATGGCCACGGGCGGGAACATCCGCGTCGACAGGATGAAGAACATCAAATCGTCCTTCAGCGGCACGCGGAACCGCGAGAACGCATAAGCCGCCAGCGCGCCGAGGAAGACGGACAGGAACGTCGCGCCGAAGCCGATGATGAGCGAGTTCATGTAGCGGTCCGCGAAGCGCGACGGCCCCGTGATGACCATGTTCTGCTCGCGGACGATCTCCTCGTACCAGGTCTGCGGCGGCGGCAGGCTCTCCATGTATTCGTCGGACTGGCGCGAGCGGTTGGTGAAGAGATTGACGTAGCCCTCCAGCGTCGGCTCGAAGACGACCTTCGGCGGATAGGCAATCGCGTCATTGGTGGACTTGAAGCCAGTGAGGATGATCCACGCCATCGGGACCACCGCGAACATCGCATACATGATGACCAGCGCCGCGGCGAGCCGCTTCACCCATGTGCCGGGCGCGGTGATCGAATGCGCCTGAGCGCCGGATGTGGCCACCGAACTCATCGCTGCTTCACCTTATTCCATACCTTGACGTAGATGTTCGCCGCGCCGAACACCGTGACGAACAGAATCACCGCGAAGGCGGCGGCGTAACCGGTGCGCCATTTCTCGAAGGCTTCGCGCTTCAGGTTGATGTTGGCGAGTTCCGTCGCGGAGCCGGGGCCGCCGGAGGTCAACTCCACCACCATGTCGAACATCTTGAAGTTCTCGATGGCGCGGAACAGGACGGCCAGCATGATGAAGGGCAGCACCATCGGCACGGTGATGGTCCAGAACTGCCGCCAGGAGGACGCCCCGTCGATCTCGGCTGCCTCGTAGAGATCGGGCGGGACGGATCTCAGGCCCGCCAGGCAGATCAGCATGATGAACGGCGTCCACATCCAGGTGTCCACCAGCACGATCGCCCACGGCGCGAGGCTCGCGCTGCCGATCATCGAAAACTCTGTTGAGCCGGTGAAAAACCCGACGATGTAGTTGAAGATGCCGGACTGCGGCTGGAACAGGTAGGTCCAGAACGTGCCGACCACTGCGGGCGACAGCATCATCGGCAGCGTGATCAGGGTCGTCAGCGTGCCGGAGCCGCGGAACTGCTTGTTGATGAGCCAGGCCAGCCCGAAGCCGAGCACCGTCTGGATGAACATCGTCCAGCCGACGAAATGCGCGGTATTCTGGAGATACTCCCAGACATCTTCGCTGCCCAGCAGGCGTTCGTAGTTCAGGTCGCCAATCCAGCGCACCGGCATGCCAGGCATGTTGGCGCGATAGGTCGTAAAGCTGAGATAGATGTTCCACAGCAGCGGAAAGATGTTGATCGCCAGCAGCAGCAGCACGGTCGGCAGCACGAACCAGAAGGCGAGCGCGCGGTCCGACAGCCCCTTGACCAGGGTCGGACGCGCACCGGCCAAACGTTCAGCCGATGCCGCGCGCGCCCGCTGCCGTTCGCCGACGTCCATCTCTGACATGCCGGATACCTTTGACTGCCTGCTGCTGGCGGACGGGACGGAGCGGCGCGCAAGCGGGGCGTTTCCCGCTTGCCGCCTGCGTGGCTCTTACATCTTGCCCACGGACTGGAAGGTGAAGGTCCAGTCTTCGATGAGCTTGTCGAGCGCTTCTTCCGCCGTGCCTTCGTCGGCGACGACGTAGTCATGCACGCGCTTCTGCGTGGCCTGCAGCAGCTCCGCGTAGGTCGGCTCCTGCCAGAAGTCGCGGACATTGCTCATGGCGTCGAGGAACTGGCCCGCGAAGGGGGTAGAGTCCTTGAAACCGGGGTCTTGCAGCACGGCGTTGTGCACGGAGTAGCCGCCTAGCTCCCACCAGCGCTTCTGGATGTCCGGCTGCGCAAACCACTTGATGTATTCCAGCGCCAGATCCTGCTTGTCGGAATAGCTGACGACGGAGATGCCCTGACCGCCCAGCACCGAGGCCTCTTCCTTCTGGCGCGGATTGACGAAAAAGCCGGACACGTCGCCGACCTGCTGATCCTTCGCGATGCCGGGGAAGAAGGCGAAGAAGTTCATCTGCATCGCCGCCTGGCCGGACTTATAGGCGTCGAGATTGGCGACCATGTAGGCGTCGGAATGGCCCGGCGGGGTGCAGCACTCGTAAAGCTCCTTGTAGAATTCGAGCGCCTCGACCGCCTGCGGCGAGTTCACATAGCCTTCCATTTCATAGGGGTTGTCCGGGTTGTCGTACTGGAAGCCCCAGGAATAGAGCGCGTTCGTCACGCCCATCGTGATGCCTTCCGAGCCGCGCTCGGTGTAAAGCGCGATGCCGTAGCGGGTCTTGCCGTCGATCTCGCGACCCTGGAAGAACTCGGCGACGTCCTTGAGCTGATCCCAGGTTTCCGGGACGCCCAGCTCATAGCCGTATTCCGACTGGAAGGCTTCCTTAAGCTCCGGGCGCTCGAACCAGTCCTTGCGGTAGACATAGCCGACGGCGTCCCCCATCGCCGGCAGCGCCCAGTAGTTGTCCGACCCCTTCGGCCAGGTCGAGTAGTTGTAAACGCCGGCAGGCAGGAAATCATCCATCGAGATGCCTTCCTGCTCGAAGAAATCGTTCAATTTGACATAGTGGCCGAACTCCGCGCCCATGCCCAGCCACTGGCTGTCGCCGATCATCAGGTCGCAGAGATCGCCCTGAGCGTTCAGTTCATTGAGGAAGCGGTCGGCGAAATTCGTCCACGGGACGAATTCGTAATTCATCTGGATGCCGGTCTGCTGCTCGAAATCCTTGCCGAGCTGCTGAAGCGCGTTCGCCGGGTCCCAGGCGGCCCAGCAGAGGGTAAGTTCCTTGTCCTGCGCGGATGCGGACGTAAAGCCGCCAACAGCCATTGCCGCGGCCGCAATGGCCGCCTTCCATGCTTTCATCGACTCCTCCCAAACGTTTCCTCTGGCCGCCCGCCTTATTGGTCTGCGGCTTTTCGCCAGCGGGACGGACTTTACCCCTCATGCGGCGTGCCGCTGCATGAGAGTTGAGTTTAGCTAAACTCAACTTCTAAACTGTGTCAAGACGGTGCAGGGCGGATCGCGCCACGTCGCGCTACACGGGCGTAGTGCAGCGTTGCCGTTGCAAGCGCCATTCTCTCAGCCGACACGGTGCGACACAGACGGCCGCCCGCATTCCCTTGTAAGTCGCGAAGATTTCCGATTCAGTTGCAGCCGAAGCTGCGCCGGATGCGCGCGTGTTCCACGACGTAACCAGAGCCAGAACCGACAGCCGGGCCAGCCGATGACGCCGTTCATTCTCTTTGACCAAGGCCCCGGCGGGCGCCCCGAGATGTTTCGCGAGCCCCTTCGCATCATCGAGGCGGATGCGCCCGAGGCAGTCGCGCCGGCCTTTACGGCGATCGAGGAGGCGCGTTCGCACGGCCACTGGCTCGCCGGCTTCGCCAGCTACGAGCTTGGCTATGTGCTCGAACCCGGCCTGCGCGACCTGCTCCCGGCGGAGCGGCGGATACCGCTCTTGCGCTTCGGCGTGTTTGATGAGCCCATCTCGGCCGCCCCCCTCGACGAGATCATCGCCTGTGAAGAGGGCGCGGCCACACTCCGGGACGCTATCTGTGACTGGTCGCGCGCCGATTATGCCGACGCCTTCGATGTCATTCGCGCGGGGATCGCGGCAGGGGATTACTATCAGGTCAATCTGACCATGCGGCTGCGGATGCGGCTTGAGGGCACGCCGCTGGGGCTGTACGGCGCACTCAGGCGGCACAACCCGGTGACGCACGGCGCATACGTCGATCTGGGCGCGCCGATCCTCCTTTCGCGCTCGCCAGAGCTGTTCTTCGAGATCACGGCTGATGGCCTCATCAGAACCGTGCCGATGAAGGGCACCGCGCCGCGCGGGGCCACGGCCGCGGAAGACAAGGCGTTGCGCGAGCGCCTGCACACGGACCCGAAGAACCGCGCCGAAAACCTGATGATCGTCGATCTGCTGCGCAACGATATCTCGCGCATCGCCGAACTCGGGACGGTGCACGTACCGAAACTGTTCGCCGTCGAAAGCTATCAGACCGTCCACCAGATGGTGTCCTGCGTCGCCGCGCGGCTACGGCCTAGCGCTGGCATCGGCGAGGTGTTCGCCAGCCTGTTCCCGTGCGGATCGGTGACGGGCGCACCGAAGATCGCTGCGATGCGCGCGATCCGCGATGTCGAGATCGGCCCGCGCGAAGCCTATTGCGGCGCGATCGGCTGGCTGGCGCCTGATGGGCGCGCGCGCTTCAATGTCGCCATCCGCACGTTGGCGTATTACGGCGATGATGAGGTCGTGCTGAATGTCGGCGGCGGCGTGGTCGCGGACAGCACGGCGGACAGCGAGTACGAGGAAGCGCTATGGAAGACCCGGTTCGCGATCGGCCTCCCGCAGACCTGAAGGTCATCGAGACGATGCGCTGGGACCGCGGGCGGGGCTTTTCGCGGCTGGACCGGCATCTTGCGCGCTGCGCTGCAACCTGCGAGCAGCTCGGCATCCCTTTCGACGCCGAAGCCGTGCGCGCCGCCCTCAACCGCGCGGCGACGGGCCAGCACATGCGCGTGCGTCTGACCATCGACCTGAACGGTCAGATCGCGGTAGGCGCGACGGAGATTCCTGCGGAGCGCCCGCCCGAGCCGTGGCGCATTGCGCTGTCGGAGCACCGGCTGCGCGCGGACGACCCGTGGCTGCGCGTCAAGACGACCCAGCGCGACCTCTACGACCACACGCGCCGCGACCTGCCGGCGCATCTGGACGAAATCATCTTCGCCAATGAGCGCGGCGAGATTTGCGAGGGCACGATCACCAACCTGTTTTTCGACTTCGGCGACGGGCTGGTGACGCCGCCGCTTTCTTCCGGCGTGTTACCCGGCGTGCTGCGTGCGGAGTTGCTCGCAAGCGGCAAATGCCGCGAAGGCGTGGTCACCCTCGCCGATCTGCGCAACGCGGACGCCATCTGGGCCGGCAACTCGGTCCGCGGCCTGATCCGCTGCCATATGGCTCGCCAAACGGCGGTCGCGCCGCGCACATGATCTGCCTGCCTGGCAGTCTGGCAAATCACGGCAAAAGCAGAGACCGCTCACGCCACGCTTATGACTGGCAGGCAATACTTTTGTTGGGAAACGTAGTTTGTCTCGCACAACAGTCTTTGGTTAACTTGGCCAGGGTTCGTAGTGCTGAGGCTTGTCTTTCCACCCTGGGCGATGTCCGGTTTTCTGCGCTGCCCGTCGACAAAAACCTACCAAGGAAGCATCAAGATGCATGTTTTTGCCTTTCTCATCCGATTTGTTCTTTGCGCGGCCGCTGCGTTGGGGGTGGCGGCGGGAGCTGTCATCGGGACTGCAAACGCCCAGGAGCCGGGCAACGGCGACAAGATCAACATGGCGCGGCCCACCTGGGATACCGGCTGGTTCCAGGCCGAGGTCTACAAGCAGTTGCTCGAAAAGCTTGGCTATGAGGTCGGGGAGTTCGAGACGCTCGATAACCCGGTATTTTACCGGGCTGTCGGGCTGGGCGATGTGGACCTCTGGGTGAATGCGTGGTTCCCCTTCGCCGAGGTCTACGAGGACGCCTACAAGGTTGGCGCCAGAAAGATCGGCTACGTCGCCAAGGGCGGCGCCATGCAGGGCTACCTCGTCGACAAGGCATCCGCCGAAAAGTTCGGCATCACCAACATCGACGATTTCAAGAAGCCGGAGATCAGGGAAGCCTTTGACTCCAATGGCGATGGCAAGGCCGATCTTGTCGCCTGCCCGCCGGGCTGGAGTTGCG
>CAYYSM010000071.1:0-9279 GCA_964474225.1 uncultured Hyphomicrobiaceae bacterium | reverse complement strand
CAGCTTTGCGCACGTTTTACGGGTAACGGGCGCATCTTGATGAGCCCGGATGCGCCCGGTTGAGTTGGCGTAAGCGGAGTACCGGCGCTATGGCAAGACAAGACTGTGAGATTTATGGTGTCGACGGCGGGGGCAGCAATGCGCAGACCAGTGAAGCGTTTCTGCGCCTCGGCATTCAGTACGCGACAGGCAGCGGGGTTGAGCCAGACCTCGTCGCAGCGCACAAATGGCTGAATATCGCGGCCATTCGCGGCAACGCCGAGGCGCTGCGCCATCGCCGCGAGATTGCCGCGGAAATGTCCAAAGCTGAGATTGACGAGGCCCTGCGGCAGGCGCGCGCCTGGCTCAGTCCGCGCTAGTCCGCCCGCACGGCCCGCGCGCGTTTGCAACGGAGAACGCCTTGGCGATACTGCTGTTGATTTCCGATATGGTGCCCGAGGAATGGGACGCCGAGATCGCGCGCGCGGCGGAAAAGCGCCCGGTGCGTGTCTGGCCCTATCTGGAGGACCCAGCGGAGATCGAATACGCGATCGTGTGGAAGCCCCCGCGCGGCGCGCTTCAGGGCTTTCCCAACCTCAAGGCCATCTTCTCGATGGGCGCGGGCGTCGATCACCTCGTTGGCGACCCGGATCTCCCGGACGTGCCGATCGTGCGCTTCGTGGCCGATGACCTCACCGAGCAGATGAGCGAGTACGTGCTCCATCACGTCCTGCTGCACCATCGCCGCCATCTCGACTATGCCGCGCAACAGGCCCGCAAGGCGTGGAAGCCGCTGCCGCAGCCGACGGCGCGGGAGGTGCGCGTGGGCGTCATGGGCTGCGGCGTGCTCGGCTCGGCGGCAGCCGCCAAGCTGGCGGCTATCGGGTTCCAGACGCGCGGGTGGAGCCGGACGCGCAAAGCCATTCCGGGTGTGACGACCTATGCCGGGTCTGAGGAATTCCTCGCCTTTCTGGGCGCGACGGACATTCTTGTCTGCCTGTTGCCGCTCACGCCGCAGACGCGCGGCCTGCTGGGCGGCAAGCTGATCGCGGCGATGGCGTCAGACGGCGCATTACCGGGGCGTGTCGTCATCAATGCCGGACGCGGCGGCCTGCAGAACGAGGAGGAAATCCTCGCCGCCCTCGATAGTGGGGTGCTTTGGGCGGCGTCTCTGGATGTGTTCGAGACCGAGCCGCTGCCGGAGAGCAGCCCGCTCTGGACGCATCCGCGCGTGGTCGTGACGCCGCACAATGCCGCCATCTCGCGGCCGGGACCGCTATTCGATTACGTCCTGGAGCAGATCGAGAGCTTCGAGCGCGGCGGCGGGCTGGACAACGTGGTGGATATTCAGCGCGGCTACTGACCGGCGCTGGCGTCGGGGAGTTGCAGGATCGTCGGCTCTTCGCTTATGCGCTTGACGCTGGTGGGTTTGCCCCAGCTCTGGCCGATCCGCTCAACCGCGTGGCGCAGCGGCTCCATCACCGTTTCCATCTGATGCCCGCTGGCATGGACGATCCAGTCGTTCGACTGGGCGATCGCCACATGCCCTTTCCAGAAGATCAGGTCGCCGCGCTCCAGGCCCCCCTTGAGCGTGCCGTCGTCCTCGATGACGCCTTCGACCGTCTCGCCGACTTCGGCTTCCTGCATGTCGGTGTCGCGCGGACATTCGATGCCGGCCGCGTGGAGCGAGAGCTGGACGAGCGCCGAGCAGTCCAGCCCAAGGCTCGTTTTGCCGCCCCAGAGATACGGCGTGCCGACCAGGCGCTCCGCCGCGCGGACGTAATCCTTCAGCTTGTCGCCTGCGCCGACGCAATGCTCGGCAAAGACATAGCCCCCGCGCGCCAGGCTCAGAAACCGGCCCTCGCGCCCGTCCGCGGGCACCCGAGCGCCGAAGGTGAGCATGTCGATGGGCGGCGTCTTGATGTCGGGTGATGGATAGATGTGGGTCGCGCGCACGCGCACGGCGTGGGTCGGCTTGAAGACGTTGGATGAGACATGGTCCGCCGGAATGTAGCCGACATAGCCGTCCCGCTGGAGCTGCCCCCAGACCCAGCCATCCTTGGAATCATAGACCGTCACGGCCTCGCCATGCAGCGCCTCTGTCATCAGCGGGGCGTGGAACTTGGGCGCGCTGCGCAGCGGCGCACGGGCGGCGATCACCTGCTGCGTCACCCCGTCGACAAAGCGCGGTGCCTGCACCTTCCCGTTCAGCGCGGAGGCGGCCATGTCGTCGCGGTAGGCGTTGCGGCGCGGGTCGAGGCGTTGGCTGTTCACGGCTGATAGGTCTCGCTCAGGAGTTGGAACGCGGCGCGGGCGCCCTGTGGCTCGCCGCCGGCGGGCTTGGCCGGCACGGCGCGCGGCGTCCACGCATAGATATCCATATGCACGAAGCGCGGCGTGTTCTTGACGAAACGCTTGAGGAACAGCGCCGCAGTGATCGAGCCGGCGAAAGGGCCGTTGTAGATGTGGTTCACGTCGGCCACGCGGCTCTTCAGAAGCTGGTCATAGGGCTGCCAGAACGGCATCCGCCAGAGCGGGTCTGCCACCGCCATCGCGGTCTCGTGCAGATCGCGCGCGAGCGCCTCATCATCGGTGTAGAATGGCGGCAGGTCGGCCCCGAGCGCCACGCGCGCCGCGCCGGTGAGCGTGGCAAACGTCATCAGGTGGTCCGGCTCCTCCTCATCCGCCAGACAGAGCGCATCGGCCAGAACCAGCCGCCCCTCGGCATCCGTGTTGGCGATCTCGACCGTCGTGCCGTTGCGCGCGCGCAGGATGTCGCCCGGCCGGAAGGCGGAGGCCGAGATGTTGTTGTCCGCCGCGGGGATCAGCAGGCGCAGGCGCACCGGCAGCTTTGCGGTCATCATCATCGCCGCCAGGGACATTGCGGAGGCCGCGCCGCCCATGTCCTTCTTCATCAGCCCCATGGCGCTGGCCGGCTTGATGTTCAGCCCGCCGGTGTCGAAGCAGATGCCCTTGCCGACGATCGTCACTTTCGGCGCGGACTTGTCGCCCCATTGCAGGTCGATGAGGCGCGGGGCGCGGTCGCTGGCGCGGCCGACCGTGTAGATCATCGGGAAGTTTTCGGCCTCCAGCCGCGACCCTTCGATCACATGGATGTCCGCGCCGAATTCGTTCGCCACGTGGCGCGCGGCGCTCTCCAGCTCGCCCGGGCCAAGCTCGTTCGCCGGGTAATTGATGAGTTCGCGCCCCAGCCAGACCGACGCGGCGATGTTGAGCACGCGAGAGCGATCGACGCCATCCGGCAGCACGAGCCGGCGCGGGCCGCGCTTCACCTCCTTGCCTGTGCGAAAGGCTGTGAATTCATAGGCGCCGAGCGCCCAGGCCACGGCTGCGAGTTCGGGATCGGGCAGCGGGGCGGCGAAGCGATAGGTGCCTTCGGGCAGCACCGTCGGCAGGATGCCCGGCGTCAGCGCGCGGAACGGCGCCTTCTCGTCGCGGCCCAGCCCGAACACGGCCCCGGCCAGCCCGTCATCGCCCGGCAGCAGCGCCGTGTTCCCGCCGCGCGCCTTCCAGTCGATGGTGCGCAGCCATGTCTTCGCCTGCTCCGGCAGGCCCGGCAGGTCGATCTTGTCGGCGTTATCGCTCGTCGGCCAGACCGGCGAGGCATCTTCGGCCGCGCCGGGGGCGAGGATCAGCTCGTCAAGTTCATCCCGAAAGTCGCGCAAGGATACGGTCATTCACAATCCAACTGGCTTGAGGTTTTTCGCGAAAAGTGTGGAATCGCGCCTGAACCGGGCCTGAACACCCTGACCGTGTAAAATAGCGGCGGACTCGCGCGCCGCCAATGCCCGCCGCCGATCTTTCCTCAACTCCCGGCGCCGCGGTTTGACGAAAGCGCCGGAGCGACGTATCACCGCGCACACGACAGATTTGCAACCGGGAGGCGATAGCCATGTTCCGAGCGCTGCGGCTGGATGAGACGGACGGACGCATTACGGCATCTGTCGCCGAGGTCGATGATAACGCCTTGCCTGAAGGCGATGTTACCGTCGCGGTGGACTACTCGACCCTCAACTACAAGGACGGCATGGTCGTAAACGGGCTTGGCAAGCTCGTGCGCACCTATCCGCATATTCCCGGTATCGACCTCGCGGGCACAGTGGACGAGAGCAGCAACCCGCGCTTCAAGCCGGGCGACAAGGTGCTGCTGACCGGCTGGCATGTCGGAGAGCGGCACTGGGGCGGCTATGCCGAGAAGGCGCGGGTGAAGGGCGAGTGGCTGACGCCGATCCCCGAGGGCCTGTCCACCTTCGACGCGATGGCCGTCGGCACGGCGGGCTTCACCGCGATGCTGGCGATCCTCGCGCTGGAGGAGCACGGGTTGCGGAGCGACAGCGGCGATGTGCTTGTCACGGGCGCGTCCGGCGGCGTCGGCTCCGTGGCGATCGCAACCCTGGCGAATTGCGGTTATCGCCCAGTGGCGCTCACGGGGCGGACCAGCGAGGCGGATTATCTGACCGGGCTTGGCGCGGTGGAGATCGTCGCGCGGGAGAGCTTTCTGGAAGGCGACCCGCGCCCGCTGGAGGCGGAGCGCTGGGCCGGCTGCGTCGATGCAGTGGGCGGCAAGGTGCTGGGCCGTGTGCTGTCGCAGCTGCGTTACGGCGGCTCTGTGGCCGCGGTCGGCCTGGCCGGCGGGCCGAAGCTGGACACCACCGTGATGCCGTTCCTGCTGCGCGGGGTTAATCTGCTGGGTATCGACTCGGTGCTGTGCCCGGCGGACCGGCGCGAGCGGGCCTGGACGCGCATCGCCAGGGACCTGCCCATGGACAAGCTGCGCGCCATGACCCAGACCGCGCCGCTAAGCGATGTGCCGCGCCTGGCAAGCGCCATCTTGAAAGGCGAGGTGCGCGGGCGCATGGTCATCGACGTGCGCGCCTGAGGCGGGCGAAGGGCGCGGCCGCGCCGTCAGTTCGCCGCGCCGTTGACGTTCATGATCTGGTCCTTGATCCGTCCGAGCAGTGCCTGAAAGTCGTCGCCGGCCTGGCCGATCAGCGTGATGACCGCGACCCCAATTCCCGCAGCTATCAGCCCGTATTCGATCGAGGTCGCGCCGGACTCGTCGCGCCAGAAGCGGAGAAGTGCTCGTTTCATTGTCCTGTTACTCCCACCAAGGCTGTGAAGGACGCCCGCGCGTTTTCAGGGCGTCTGAAAAAGGATCGCAGTGTTGTGAAAGCCCTTTTGATGGGAACGACGCTAGGCGCTAACGCTTAAGCGCAGTTTAATCGAGAAGTTATCGACAATGCGCGTCGAATGTAACGAAAATTATGAGTTAATGGGGGGCGGCGCAGGTAAAGAGTGTGCTAACGGATGATTTGTTCTGAGGCGGCTCAGAGGCGATTGGCGGCGCGAGGCGCAAGTCCGAGCTTTTCTGTGACGATGGGGCGGAATTCCGCGATCACGGCGGCGTAGACGTCGCGCTTGAACGGCACGACCAGCTCGGGAACCTCGTCGATCGGCACCCAGCGCCAGGCCTCGAACTCCTGCTTGTGCGGAGGCGGCGGGATCAGGTTGATCTCGCTTTCGTCGCCGAGAAAGCGCATGGCGAACCATTTCTGCCTCTGGCCGCGATACTTGCCGCTGAGCGCGATGCCGAGCGCCTCATAGGGCAGGTCGTAGGTGTGCCAGTCGCGCGCCTGCGCGAGGACTTCAGCGTTGTTGGAGCCAATCTCTTCCAGCAGTTCGCGATGGGCGGCTTTTTCCGGGTCTTCTCCGGGATCGATCCCGCCCTGTGGACACTGCCAGGGCGAGACCAGCTTGCCGTCATCCCATTTTGGCACGCGCCGGCCCATCCAGACATCGCACGCGTCGTTGAACAGCATTACGGCGACGCAGGGCCGGTATGGCATTGAGGCAGGGTGGGGCATGGCTATCCGCCGGTGGACTGCGATACGCGCGGCGTCGGCGGGGCCACCACCTCGGTGATCGGGACCAGCGCCAGCCCCTTGTCGTTCAGCGTGGCGAGCCAGCTTTCCAGCGCGGACAGGGTGTCGGCATGGGCATGGCCGATCGCGACCACCGCGCCGTCCTCGCGCGCCTGCGTCTCCAACGCTTCCAGCTTTCGCCCGATCGCTTCCGGTTCGCGCTCGGTGTCGATCACGATGTCCGCGACCGAGTAGGCCAGCGAGACCTGACGGGCGAGCTGCCGGGTCGCGGCATTGGCCGCCTTGCTGTCATCGACATAAAGGAGGTCGCGCGCTTTCAGCTCCATGAGCATGGGCGCGAAGGAGCCGGGCGATGAGGCGAATTTGCCGCCCAGGTAGTTCGTCACCCCGGTGACGGCGTCAAAGCGGTCCAGCAGCCAGTCCAGATGTTCAAGGTTCTCGTCGATGGACAGCGAGGTCAGCAGCGTGTGCGGTCCCGGATTGTTCTCGGGATAGCCGTTTGGCTCCAACGGGATCTGGATCAGGATGTCATGCCGGTCGGCCTGGGCGCGCTGGGTCCAGGTCGTGAGATCCTCGCCATAGGGTACTAACCCCATGGCCACCTGGTGCGGCATTTGCGCGATCGCCCGCTCGGTCAAGCCGGCGTCCACGCCAAGCCCGCGCACGATCAGCGCGATGCGGCCTTTAACGGCGAAATCGCCGCGCTGACGGGGCAAGGCGGGGGCTTCCGCGGCCGACAGGGGACGAGGCAGGCTTTCCGGCTCTTCCTCCGGCTGCGCCGCCGTCTCTTCCGGTTCGGCTGGCGGCTGCTCCTGCGTCACCTCGGGCGCGGTCGTGTCTGCCGATTGCGTATCCGGCGGGGTCGCGTCCGCGATGTCGGGCGCGAGCGCCGCGATCTCGGTTTCCGAAGCGGATCCGCTCTGCGGGCCGCTCTCGGCGCTCGCCAGCGTCGCGGTCTCATCTGCTGGTTCGGCTGCGGGCTCTCTGTCGGTAGCTTGCGGCAGGCGTCCCGCGGATTTTGTGCTGTCGGACGCCGGCTGCGCCGCCGGCTCAGGCTCCGCCGCGTCGCCGCTGGGGCCTGCCGAGGTTTGTTGCGTGTTGCCTGCGGAATTGCCGCTGTCCTCGTCATCGTTGTTGAGTTCGGCGGCGAGCATTTGGGTGATGGAAACCGTGCCCGGCGGCGGGCTGGCCGTGGCGGGGGCCTCGAAACCCGTTTCCGCCGCCGTGCTGGCCGTATCGCTTGCGGCTGTGTTATTGGCGTCGTCGGCCGCCTCGCTTGCGTCGGTGCCCGCTTCAGCGACCGTCTGGCTGGAGGGCTGAGCGCCGTCGTCTCCAGCCGAGGACGCCTCTGCAGGCTCGCGCTGTCCGGCCTGCTGCAGCCGCGCGGCGATCACCTCATCCAGCGATGGCCGGTTTTCGCTCTCCCCGGAGGCCGTTTCGCTGCCGAGCGCACCAGTGGGCGCATCGCTGCCTGCCTCAGCCGTCTGGCGTTCAGGGATCGAGCCGGTTTCGATGACCAGCTTGAGCGAGTCGGAAGACTGTTCGGGCGCGGGTGACAGCGCCAGATACGTAACGCCGGCCGTGGCCGCGAAAAACACGCCAAACACCGTGAAAAGCAGAGCCCTCATAATGCCCCCCGGTTTCACCGCTTCCGCGCGCCGGAGCGCGATCCGGCGCGCATTGTTGGGCGGTCCGGCCCCCGGACACCGCCGCGCTAGACGTCTCTGGCCGCAAGGCCCGCGAATGCGCAGGACACGCGCATGTGGCTGACCACAATCTGCGCGTGTCCCGTTGTCATTCCACGTCTTATGCTATAAGCGCTTTGCCTGGTCGAGAACAAGGCGAGACGCCCATAAAGCTGTGGACCGCTGCGGCGGCAGCATTCGGCTTCAGTTCGCGGCCTCCTGTTCCGGCGCGGCCGTGTTCTGCGCCTTTTCCTGCTCTTCCGGGACTTCGCCGTTCAGCAGGGCGATGGCGAATTGCAGCTGCGTGTCCTTTTCCTTCTCTTTCGGAACATAGGCCACGCTGCCGGATGTCTCCTCGCCATCCTCGGCGCTGAGGTGCCCGCGCAGGGCCGCCTCGCCGCGCGGCTTGGTCAGCCGATCCTTCATCTCCTCGGGCAACTCTTGCTTGATGGCGTAGTCCGGAGAAATGCCCTTGGCCTGGATCGAGCGGCCGGACGGCGTGTAATAGCGCGCCGTGGTGAGGCGAATAGCGCCGTCGGTGCCGAGCGGGATGATGGTCTGCACCGAACCCTTGCCGAAGGAGCGCGAGCCGACGACTTCCGCGCGCTCCTGGTCCTGCAGGGCGCCGGCCACGATCTCCGAAGCGGAGGCCGAACCGCCGTTGATCAGCACCACGATGGGCTTGCCCGCTGTCAGATCGCCATCCTTCGCAGACGCGCGCTGCGATTCGCTGCTCTTGCGCCCGCGCGTGAGCACGATCGCTCCCTGATCGAGGAAAGCGTCGGACACCGCGATCGCCTGGTCCAGCAGGCCGCCGGGGTTGTTGCGCAGGTCGAGGATGTAACCCCTCAACTCATCGCCCAACTCGTCCTGAACGCTGGAAATGGCGTCGCGCAGCTCGTCATAGGTCTGTTCGTTGAAGGTCTTGACCCGCAGATAGCCGATGTCGTCCTCGATCTCGTAGCTCACCGGCGTAATGCGGATGATGTCACGCTTGATGCGGACATCGAAAGGCTCGTTCATGCCCTCGCGCACCACCGTGAGCACGATCTCGCTGTCCACTGGCCCGCGCATCTTCTCGACCGCCTCGCCAAGCGTCAGACCGCGAATCGAGTCGCCGTCCAGATGCGTGATGTAGTCGCCCGACAGCAGGCCCGCTTCTTCCGCCGGCGTGTTGGCGATCGGCGAGACCACCTTCACGACTTCATTCTCCATCGTCACCTCGATGCCGAGGCCGCCGAACTCGCCGCGCGTCTGCACCTGCATCTCGCGGAAGCTCTTCGGACTGAGATACGCGGAATGCGGATCGAGGCCGGACAGCATGCCGTTGATAGCCGCCTCGATCAGCTCCCGGTCATCGGGCGCCTCGACGTAGTCGGCGCGCACGCGCTCCAGCACTTCGCCGAACAAATCGAGCTGGCGATAGATTTCGGAGTTGGCGGCAACGGCCTCGTGGGTGCGGGACAGGTTCAAGACCGTATTGCCGGCGACGATGCCGGCCACGATCAGAAAGACCCACACGACGATCTGGGACTTGCGCATAGTCTTCAGCCTTTTGCTAACTCAGATGCCCACCAAGGCTTTGGGTCGATGGGCTTTTCGTCTTTCCGGAATTCGACATAAAGTGACGGGCGCGCCTCGTTTCCAGAGCGGTCTTCCGACGCGCTAGCTTCGCCCATGGATGCGACCGGCTCTCCGGAGAGGACAAACTG
>CAYYSM010000070.1:6999-9384 GCA_964474225.1 uncultured Hyphomicrobiaceae bacterium | reverse complement strand
TATGCCGTGCCGGAGATCAAAAAGCTGATCGACTCGGGCAAGCCCCTGTTCGGCATCTGCCTGGGCCATCAGCTTCTGGGCCTCGCGCTTGGCGGACGCACGACGAAGATGCATCAGGGCCACCATGGCGCGAACCACCCGGTGATGGACTACACCACCGGCGAGGTCGAGATCACCTCGATGAACCACGGCTTCGCGGTTGACCGCGACAGCCTGCCCTCCGGCGTCACCGAGACGCATGTTTCGCTGTTTGATGGCAGCAATTGCGGGATCCGCATGGCGGATCGCCCCGTATTCTCCGTACAGTATCACCCGGAAGGCGCGCCGGGGCCGCAGGACAGCCATTATCTGTTCATGCGCTTCATGAACCTGATCCGCGCAGCACGCGGCGAGCCGCAGTTGCCCGAGGTCTGGGATCATCGCACTGGCCCGGAGACGGCCGCGCCGCTCGACTGACGAGGACGCCCATGCTGCGCTCCCTTGCCGCCGCCCTCGCGCTGACATGGGCGATGATCACGCCGATGCACGCCGCTGAACCCTCGACTGACTGGCAGGCCCCGCTTCACGCCGACAGCAAGATGGCTGGAACGGTTTGGGATGCGCGCGCCGGGGCCGAGATCGAACCCGTGCAGATGATCGACCGGCTGGCCGAGGCGCGCTTTGTCCTGATTGGCGAAATCCACGACAACCCGGACCACCACCGCCTTCAGGGCTGGATCATCGCCCGGCTCGCGGCGGCGGGCGCGTCGCCTGCCGTGGTGATGGAGATGATCTCGCGGGACAAGGCGGACGCGCTTGCCGACTATCTCGCGCAGCCGGACGCTTCGGCCGAGGGGCTTGGCCCGGCGCTGAACTGGAGCGAGTCGGGCTGGCCGGATTGGCCGAATTATCAGCCGATCGCCGAGGCCGCGTTCAAGGCCGGGCTGCCGATCCGCGCCGGCAATCCGACAAACGACCTGACGCGGCAGACGGCGCAACAGGGCTTCGAGGCGCTGGGCGGGGCGCGCACGGCCGAACTGGCGCTCGATCAGCCGCTTGCGCCCGCGCTGGCCGAGGCGCTCACCGAAGAGCTGTACGCGGGGCACTGTAAAATGCTGGCGCGGGAAAAGCTCGCGCCGATGGCGAAGATTCAGCGGCTCCGCGATGCCTTTCTGGCTGACGGGATGCTCGGAGCGGAGCGCGAGACGGCCGTGCTGATTGCGGGCAACGGTCATGTGCGCGCGGATCGTGGCGTGCCGTGGTATCTGCGCCGCCGCGCGCCTGAGAGCGATGTGGCGGTGGTGGCGCTGGTCGAACTCGACGGCGAGCGCGCCGCGGCCGGCGATTATGTCGAGACCGGCCCGGACGGCGCGCCCGTTGCGGACTTCTTCTGGCTGACGCCGCGCGCCGAACGCCCCGATCCGTGCGAGCAGATGCGCGCCTATTTCGAGAAGCGCAACAGCGGCAATTAGCCGACGGTTGGTTTCGCGGCGGACATGAAGTAGTTGACGCCGGTGTCGTTCGACAGCCGCCATTCGCGCGTCAGCGGGTTGAAGGTCAACCCGCGCGTATCGGCGACGCGCAAGCCGCTCGCCTTCAGCGCATCGCCCAACTCCTCCGGCGTCACGAAGCGGTCCCACTGATGCGTCCCGCGCGGCAGCCAGCGCAGAACGTATTCCGCGCCGACGATCGCCAGCGCGAACGCCCGCGCCGTCCGGTTGATGGTCGACAGCAGCATCATCCCGCCGGGCCGCAGGACCTGCGCGCAAACGCCGATAAACGCCGGCACGTCGGGCACATGCTCGACGACCTCCAGCGCGATGACCACGTCAAACTGCGCGCTCTCGGCTGCCAGGTCTTCCACCCGCGCGGCGCGATAGTCGATCTCCAGCCCGCTGTCGGCGGCATGGGCGCGCGCGGCGGCAACGTTCTCCTCCGCCGGGTCGATGCCTGTGACAAACGCGCCCAGACGCGTCAGCGGCTCCGAAACCAGCCCGCCGCCGCAGCCGATATCGGCGATGCGCAACCCCTCCAGCGGCCGCGCCGCGTTGCTGTCCCGCCCGAAATGGCGCACCAACTGCTCGCGCAGGAAGCGCAGCCGCTCCGGCCCGATAGCGTGGAGCGGGGCAAATTCCCCCTGCG
Organism: uncultured Hyphomicrobiaceae bacterium; assembly: GCA_964474225.1. Classification (GTDB taxonomy): domain Bacteria; phylum Pseudomonadota; class Alphaproteobacteria; order Rhizobiales; family Rhodomicrobiaceae; genus Dichotomicrobium. Next base: position 7,263 of record CAYYSM010000070.1, on the reverse strand, counting down.
GGTCCCACCACTTCGCCGCGAGCGCGCGAAACCGCTCGACCTCGCGTTCGTCCAATGTGCTGTCTGGCTGGCTCATGCGCGCGAGCCTAGCAGATGCGCGCGCCGCCCGCAGCTTTCGCGGTTGTGGCCCACTTGCAGCACTCGTCGCGCATGCTATAAGCGGGGCGCGTTTCGATGGCGGCGCTGTATGAGAGGGCGGTTTCTTGGCGCGACTGGTGATGAAATTCGGCGGGACGTCGGTTGCGAATGTCGAGCGCATCCGCA
>CAYYSM010000070.1:0-6989 GCA_964474225.1 uncultured Hyphomicrobiaceae bacterium | reverse complement strand
CAACGTGGCGCGGCATGTCCGGCGCGAGGTGCAGGCCGGGCATCAGGTGGCCGTCGTCGTCTCGGCCATGGCCGGGCAGACGGACCATCTCGTCGGGCTGGTGCGCGAGGCCGCTGCGCGGCACGACCTGCGCGAGTATGACAGCGTGGTCGCCGCGGGCGAACAGGTGACCAGCGGCCTGCTGGCGATCATCCTGCAGGATATGGGCATCCAGGCGCGCTCCTGGCTCGGCTGGCAGGTGCCCGTCCGCACCAATGAGGCGCATGGCGCGGCGCGGATCATGGACATCGAGCCGGGGCCCCTGCTGGAGAGCCTGGATCGCGGCGAGGTCGCGGTGGTGGCGGGCTTTCAGGGCATCGCCGCGGATGGGCGCATCGCCACGCTGGGGCGCGGCGGTTCCGACACCAGTGCGGTCGCCGTGGCGGCGGCGCTGAAGGCCGATCGCTGCGACATCTACACGGATGTGGACGGGGTCTACACCACTGATCCGCGCATCGTGCCCAAAGCGCGCCGGATTCAGAAGATTTCCTACGAGGAAATGCTGGAAATGGCCTCGCTGGGCGCGAAGGTGCTGCAGACGCGCTCGGTCGAGTTGGCGATGGTCCACGGCGTGCCGCTGCAGGTCCGGTCCAGTTTCGCGCCGCCGGAAACCGGCGGCAACGATTGGCCGGGAACGCTTGTTTGTGATGAGAGTGAGATCATGGAACAGCAGGTCGTAAGCTCGATCGCCTATGCGAAGGACGAGGCCAAGGTCACCCTGCTCAACGTCGCCGACAAGCCGGGGGTTGCCGCGCGCGTCTTCGGCCCGCTCGCTGCGGCGAATATCAACGTTGACATGATCGTCCAGAACGTCTCCGAGGACGGGCGCTTCACGGACCTCACCTTCACGGTGCCGGCCGGCGATCTCCGCCGCACGCTTGACGTTTTGGCGACCGCGAAAGACGAAATCGGATATTCGGATTTGCGCGGATCGGAGGATGTTGCCAAACTGTCGATCATTGGGGTGGGGATGCGCAGCCATGCTGGCGTCGCGGCACAGATGTTCCGCGCGCTGGCTGAGAAAGGCATCAATATCGAAGCGATTTCGACTTCGGAGATCAAGGTGAGTGTTCTCATCGACGCCGATTACGCCGAACTCGCGATCCGCACCCTGCACAGCGTTTATGGGCTGGATGCGACCGAAACGGCGTAAAATTTGACGGAAGTTATTGAGCATCCGCCCGGCTCATGTGTTTACCCATAACAGGATCGAAGGGCGGCGAGGCGTGTGCCGCATCCGGCTTTCCCGCCCGCATCTAGAAGCGGCAGAAGCCGGCGCGGATTAGCCAGCAGAGTGAGCGGACCGCCATGCCAGCGGCCAATCCCGACCGAGGAGAAACGGGGCGTATGCCTTGGAGACTGAGCGCACCACGGGTCCTGCTTAGGCGCCTGCGCGAGGCCATGGCCAATTCTCCCGGCGGCAAGGTCAGTCTCGACGCAATCGTGGAACTGGTCGCCGCGAACCTCGTTGCGGAGGTCTGCTCCATCTACATCGCCCGGTCTGACGGCGCGCTTGAGCTTTACGCCACGCAGGGCCTCAAACAGGAAGCGGTGCACAACACGCGGCTTAAGCCGGATGAAGGCCTCGTGGGCCTCATCGCCACCAGCGGGCGACCGGTGAACCTGCCCGACGCGCAATCTCACCCCGCTTTCTCGCTGCGCCCGGAGACTGGCGAGGAGAGCTACACCTCGTTCCTCGGCGTGCCGGTGCTGCGCGGCGGCCGGACGCAGGGCGTGCTGACGATTCAGAACGTGCAGCCGCGCAAATACACCGACGAGGAAGTCGAGGCGCTGCAGACCATCGCGATGGTGCTGGCTGAGATCATTGGCTCCGGTGCGATCGAGGGCGTCAGCCCGGCGGAGGCTGATCCGCGCCGCACGCAGGCGCAGTCTGCGGAGGGCGTCGTGCTTTCGGAAGGGATTGCGCTGGGCCATGTTGTCTATCACGAGCCGCAGGTCATGGTCACGCGGCTGATCTCTGACGACCCGACAAGCGAGCTGAGCAGGCTCGAAGCGGCAGTCGAGCAACTGCGCCAGAGCGTCGACGCGATGCTGGAGCGGCGCGATGTCCCCCTGACCGGCGAGCACCGCGAGATCCTCGAAGTCTATCGCGTGTTCGCGCATGACGAGGGCTGGCTGCGCCGGCTGCGCGAGGCGGTGGGCGCTGGCCTGACCGCGGAGGCCGCCGTCAAGCAGGTGCAAAACGTTCAGCGCGAGCAGATGCTGCGTCACAGCGACCGCTTCTGGCGGGAGCGGCTGCATGACATGGACGACATCGCCAACCGGCTGTTGCGCCTGTTGGCCGGGCGCAACGAAACGGCGGCCAGCGAGGATTTGCCCAAGGACACGATCCTCGTCGCCCGCACCATGGGCGCGTCAGAACTGCTCGACTACAACCGCGAGAGGCTCCGCGGGCTCGTGCTCGAAGAGGGCGGCCTGACCAGCCATGTGGCGATCGTAGCCCGCGCGCTCGGCATCGCGGCGGTTGGGGAGACCGAAAACGTGCTCAGCATCAGCGCGCCGGGCGATGCGGCGATCCTCGATGCCGAGCGGGGCGTGTTGCACCTCCGGCCCACCGGCGATCTCATCAAGTCCTACACTGACAAGGTTCGCTTCCGAGCGCGCCGGCAAGCGCAGTATGCGCGGCTGCGCGACCGCGAATCCCGGACGCTCGACGGCCAGCGCATCTATCTGGGCATGAACGCGGGGCTGCCGATCGACGTGCCGCATCTGAAGGACAGCGGGGCCGACGGAATCGGCCTTTACCGCACCGAGCTTCAGTTCATGATCTCATCGAATCTGCCGAAGCTGCATCAGCAGAAGCGCACCTATCACGAGATTCTGGAAGGCGCCGACGGCAAGCCGGTGGTATTCCGCACACTGGATATTGGCGGGGACAAGGTACTTCCCTATATACGGCATACGCAGGAGCCGAACCCCGCCCTCGGCTGGCGCGCGATTCGTATCGCACTAGATCGCCCGGCCCTGCTGCGTACCCAGATTCGGGCGCTGTTGCGCGCCTGCGCGGGGCGCGACTTGCGCATGATGATCCCCTTCGTCACCGATGTCGCGGAACTGCGCGAAGCGCGCGGCTACCTGAACAAGGAACTCGCGCACGCCAAGCGCCACGGCTATGAGCTGCCGCGCGAGGTGCGCATGGGCGCAATGGTTGAGGTGCCCTCGCTCCTGTGGCAACTCGACGAGGTGCTGCCCGAGGTGGATTTCATCTCGGTGGGCAGCAACGATCTGTTCCAGTTCCTCTTCGCCGCGGACCGGGGCAATGCGCATGTGGCGGCGCGGTTCGACCCGCTGTCGCCACCGGGGCTCCGTGTGCTGCGCCAGATCGCCGAAAGCGCCGCGCGTCATGATGTGCCGCTGACGCTGTGCGGCGAGCTTGCTGGCCGCCCGATCGAGGCGATGGCGTTGATCGGGCTAGGCTACCGCTCGATTTCGATGTCGGCAGCGTCGATCGGACCGGTGAAGGCGATGGTGCTTGAGCTTGATGCGCAGAAGCTGGAAAGCTATGTGCTCGAATGGCTGGAGACCGGCAACCAATCCATCCGCGCGCGGCTTCAGGATTTCGCCGAGGCCAACAACATTCCGCTCGACTGAGAGCGCTTGTAACGCGCGCAGAGACGACGCTATCTAAACAATATGCCAGAGATTTCGCCCGAGAAGCTCGATATGCTCGTGGAACGCTGGGAAGCGGTCCAGTCCGAGCTTGCCTCCGCGCCGGAGCAGGACCGCTTTGTGGCGCTGTCGCGCGAGTTCGCCGAGCTTGACCCGATCGTTGAGGTGATCCGCGACCTGCGCAGCGCCGAAGACGAGCTGGCGCAGACCGACGAGTTGCTCGCCGCCCCGGATACCGACCCGGAAATGGCCGAGCTGGCGCGCGCGGAACAGGCCGAGCTGCGCGAGCGCATCGAGGCCCTGCAGAGCGACTTGCAGATCAAGCTGCTGCCCAAGGATGCCGCTGACGCGCGCAGCGTGATTCTCGAAGTGCGCGCGGGGACCGGAGGCGACGAGGCGGCGCTGTTCGCTGGCGACCTGTTCCGCATGTATCAGCGCTATGCCGAGGCGCAGGGCTGGTCCGTGCAGGTGCTCTCGGCGAGCGAGTCGGAGGTCGGCGGCTACCGCGAAATCATTGCGTCGATCTCCGGCAAGGGCGTCTATGCGCGGCTGAAATTCGAGTCCGGCGTCCACCGCGTCCAGCGCGTACCGGAAACCGAATCGGGCGGGCGCATTCACACCTCGGCGGCGACGGTGGCTGTGCTGCCCGAGGCCGAAGACATCGACATCGAAATCCGCAACGAAGACCTGCGCATCGACACCATGCGCGCCTCCGGCGCAGGCGGCCAGCACGTCAACACGACGGACAGCGCCGTGCGCATCACGCATCTGCCGACCGGCATCGTCGTGACGTCATCCGAGAAATCGCAGCATCAGAACCGCGCGCGGGCGATGCAGGTGCTGCGCGCCCGGCTGTTTGACGAGGAGCGCCAGCGCGCCGAGCAGGAACGCGCCGCCGAGCGCAAGGATCAGGTCGGCTCCGGCGACCGTTCGCAGCGCATCCGCACCTACAACTTCCCGCAGGGGCGCGTGACCGACCACCGCACCGGCATCACCGTGCACAAGCTTCAGCAGGTGCTGGCCGGCGAAGGGCTGGACGAGATCATCGACGCGCTGATCACCGATTATCAGACGCGCCAGCTCGCGGCGATGGACCAGCAGGAAAGCTATGCGTGAGCTGGCGGCCGGGACCGGGCTGGAGGCCGCGCGGCGGGCGCTGACGCAGGCGTTTCGCGAGGGCGGCATTGCCAGTCCGGCGCTCGATGCCCGCCTGCTGGTGATGGCGGCCTGCTCTGTGAGCCACGCCGATCTGATACGCGATCCTGAGCAGGCGCTGACTGATGCGGAGCGCGCGCGCCTCGACAACTGGGCCGAACGGCGGCTGGCGGGTGAGCCGGTTTCGCGCATTCTCGGCAGCCGCGCCTTTTGGGGTCTGGACTTCCGCCTGTCGCCCGAGACGCTCGATCCGCGGCCAGACACCGAGACGCTGGTGGAGGCCGTGCTGGCGGCGCTGCCGGAGCGCGATGCGCCGCTGCGGATTCTCGATCTGGGAACCGGGACGGGCTGCATCCTGATCGCGCTTCTGAGCGAACTGCCGCGGGCAGTGGGGCTGGGCACGGACATCAGCCACGCGGCGCTGCTGACCGCGCGGGCGAACGCGCGGGCCGCCGAGGTGGCGGAGCGCGCACGTTTCGTCCAGGCGGACTGGCTGCGCGCGATCGGCGGGCGCTTCGACGTTGTGGTCTCGAATCCGCCCTATATCGCCCGCGCCGAGCTTGCCGGCCTGAGCCGCGAAGTGCGTGCGCATGACCCGGCGGCCGCGCTCGATGGCGGGTCGGACGGGTTGGCCGCTTACCGGGCGATTCTTGGCGAGATTGACCGCGTTCTGAAACTGGGCGGGATCGCGGCGTTCGAGGTCGGACAGGGGCAGGCGCAGGCCGTCAGCGCGATGATGCGCGCTGCTGATCTGACGCCCGCGCTGCCTGACGGAGCGGCCAGTGCGTGCGACCTTGCGGGCATCGACCGCGCGCTGGTCATGAAGCGCTCGGAAGCGGGCGAAATGGCAAAAAAACAGTTGGAAAGCCGCGCCATTCGCGCTAGCCTGACTTAAACATCGCGGGCGCCAGTACGCGCATGCGGTCCCTTGGACCCTGATCCCGAGCGCTGCCCGAGCGGTCAAGCAATTCGCCAAGATAACGTGTTACCGGTGTTCAGCAGAGCGAGCTGTGAAACGGCCGTCACGTGAGTGAATCCGGTGAATTTGGATGGTGCGCCCGACGAACACGACAGGTGCGTTATCCGTCGATCAGGGTAACGGCGCGCCATGGCGGCATGTGATACAGCCAGCTTTCAGGACGTTCCGGCGACGATGAATGCGTAAGCCATCACCCAAATGCAGGGAACGGTGAGCAAGCCGTAACCTCAATGCACGCCCGCACCCGCACGGTGACCGGCGTCATCAACCTTGGCGCGTCGAGCGGCTCGCGTGAGCGCGTCAAATCGTTTGAGGCAACAACTCAAGACAGGAGCCCATGAGGCAAGGACAGCAAAACCGGAGGGGGCGCAACCGCAGCGGCGGCCGCAAGCCGCAAAGTGCGCTGACGCGCAACTTCGAATCCAACGGACCCAACGTGAAAATTCGCGGCACCGCCGCGCATATCGCCGAGAAATATCTGGCGCTCGCGCGCGATGCGTTGTCGTCCGGCGATATCATCGTCGCGGAGAGCTACTTTCAGCACGCGGAGCATTATAACCGCATCATCATGGCGGCGCAGGCCGAGCGGCAGAACGGCGCCGAGCAACGCGCCGCGCATGGCGGCAACGGCCGCGATCATGGGGACGAGTTCGATCTGGATGGTGCGGATGAAGAGCCTGCGCCGGCCGGCGACGGTGCCGCGCAGGCATCGCCCGGGGACCAGGAGCAACCGCCAACCAACCGCCGCCGCAAGTCCGGCAACGGCGCGGGCAGCGCGGAAGCCAAGGCTGACGGCAACGGCAGCGAGGGTCAGAAGCCGTCACGCGGCGCGCAGGCCCGGCGCAAGCGCCAGAAGGTGGAATCGACCAGCAGCGCGCGGCAGAAATCCGCCAAGGCCAACGGCGCGAATGGCGCCAGCGCGAACGGGACGAGCGCCAGCCCCGACGACACCGCGTCGGAAGGCTACTCCGCGTAATCAGGCGCGCCACCCGCTTGGCGCGCCTTGACTCCGGCACACGAAAAAGGGGCCGTTTCCAGCCCCTCTTCTCATCGCCTCAATCTGTGTCTGCCGCCAAGCACGGCCACCGTCACGTCGGCGCGACGATGGCCAATGGCGCGACTACTCGCGGTTGCCGAACAGGGACAGCAGCATGATGAACAGGTTGATGAAGTCGAGGTAAAGCCG
>CAYYSM010000069.1:0-9553 GCA_964474225.1 uncultured Hyphomicrobiaceae bacterium | reverse complement strand
CTCGCCGAGCACGCCGGGCAGCAGCCGCACGCAGGCGTCGATCAGCACCATCGCGGGCAGTTCCCCGCCCGACAGCACGTAATCGCCGATGGAGATTTCCTCGGCCCCGCGCGCGTCCAGCACGCGCTGATCCACCCCCTCGAAACGCCCACAGAGCAGCAGCGCGCCCGGCCCGACGCTCAGCTCGCGCACCCGCGCCTGCGTCAGCGGCCGGCCGCGCGGCGACAGGTAGATCAGAGGCAGCGCCGGATGCTTCGCGCGGGCTGCGTCGATGGCCGCGCCGACCACGTCCGGGCGCATGACCATGCCGGGGCCGCCGCCGGCCGGCGTGTCGTCGACCGAGGCATGCCGGTCCGTGGCGAAGTCGCGGATGTTGACCGCGTCCAGCGCCCAGATGCCCTCTGCGAGCGCGCGCCCTGACAGGCTCTCGCCAAGCGGGCCGGGGAACATCTGCGGATAGAGCGTCAGGACGCAGGCGCGCCAGCGCGTCGCCTCTCCGCCCTTTTGGGTTTCCGTCATGCCCGCGTGATAGTCCTTTCAGGCTTGTGTGTCATCCTTCCGCCCGCAACTTGCAATAATCGCGCCTGAAGCGTAAGCAACCGCGCAAAAGCCCAGAGGGACCGCAGCCATGACCGACCGCCCCCTGCTCGCCATCATCCTCGCCGCCGGACAGGGCACGCGCATGAAGTCCCGCACCCCGAAGGTGCTGCACGAGGTCGCGCGCCGGCCGATGGTCGGGCACGTGCTGCACGCGGCCCGCGCGGCGGGCGCGGATGAGGTCGCCGTGGTCATCGGCGTTGGCGGGGAGCAGGTGCGCGAGAGCATAGCGGCGGATGACCCCGCCTCGCGGGTGTTCGTGCAGGAGGAACAACTCGGCACGGCCCACGCGGTGGATGCAGCGCGGGAGGCATTCGCCGATTTCGCGGGTGATGTGCTCGTGCTCTACGGCGACACCCCGCTGATCCGGCCCGAGACGCTGCGCCGCCTGCGCGATGCGCTGAGCGATGACTCGGCGCTGGCCGTGCTCGGCTTCGACGCCGCGGACCCCACCGGCTATGGCCGTTTGCTGCGGGATGAGGAAGGCGCGCTGATCGGCATCCGCGAAGAGAAGGACGCCAGCGCGGATGAGCGCGTGATTCGCCGGTGCAACTCCGGCGTGATGGCGTTCCGCGCCGAGGCGCTGCGTGAACTGCTGCCGCGTATCGGCAACGACAATGCCAAGGGCGAATACTACCTCACCGATGCAGTCGCGCTGGCGCGTGGCCAGGGCTACGGCGTCGCCGTGGCGATGGGCGAGGAGGCGGAGGTGCTCGGCGTGAACGACCGGGCGCAGCTTGCGACGGCGGAAGCCGTGATGCAGGGGCGGCTGCGGGACGCGGCGATGGCCGGCGGCGCGACGCTCATCAACCCCGGCAGCGTGACCTTCAGCCATGACACGGCGCTAGGTCAGGACGTGGTGGTCGAGCCGAACGTAATCTTCGGCCCCAGCGTTTCCGTTGGCGACGGCGCGCGCATCAACGGCTTCTCGCATATCGAGGGCGCGCGCATCGGCCCCGGCGCGGTGGTTGGCCCGTTCGCCCGGCTGCGCCCCGGCGCGGAGCTTGGCGAGAAGGTGCGCGTGGGCAACTTCGTCGAGGTCAAGAAGGCGCAGATCGCAGATGGCGCGAAGGTCAACCACCTCAGCTATGTCGGCGACGCACATGTCGGCGCGGGCGCGAATATCGGCGCGGGCACCATCACCTGCAACTACGACGGCTTCGACAAGCACCTCACCGAAATCGGCGCAGGCGCGTTCATCGGCTCAAACACCGCGCTGGTCGCGCCGGTCAAGATCGGCGAGCGCGCCTATGTCGGCTCGGGCAGCGTCATCACCAAGGATGTCAGCCCCGGATCGCTCGCGCTCAGTCGCGCCCCGCAGAACGAACGCGAGGGCTGGGCCGACCGCATGGCCGCGCGGCGGAAGCGCGATAAGGGCTGAGCCGTTCTGAAACGCGCTGTAACCTGCTTTGATTTGGCCCAAAAGCGCATTCCCGATAAATCATCACGCCAATTCTAAGAAATCTTCAAAGTGCCCGCGTTAACTGTCGGAATGGAACCGACGGCGAAGCGCCGGGCTGCGCGGTGAACATAGGCATTGGAGGGATGTGGCGATGTGTGGAATCGTGGGAATTCTTGGCTCGGCGCCGGTGGCGGAACCCCTGCTGGAGGCACTGCGGCGTCTCGAATATCGCGGCTATGACTCGGCCGGCATCGCCACTGTCGAGAACGGGCGGATCGACCGGCGGCGCGCGCCCGGCAAGCTGGATGCGCTCCAGAGCGTGTTGGGCAGCCAGCCGCTGAGCGGCCGGGCGGGCATCGGCCACACCCGCTGGGCGACTCACGGCGCGCCAACCGAAATCAACGCGCATCCGCATGTCTCAGGCCCGGTCTCGCTGGTGCATAACGGTATCATCGAGAACTTTGCCGCGCTGCGCCGCGAGCTTGAAGATGACGGCGTGGCCTTCGACAGCCAGACCGACAGTGAGGTGATCGCCCATCTGCTGGCCCGCGAGATCGGCAAGGGCGAAAGCCCCGAAGCCGCGACGACGGCCGTTCTGCGCCGGCTGGAAGGGGCCTTCGCGCTCGCCATCATCTTCGCCGGGCACGATGACCTGATGATTGCCGCGCGCAAGGGCAGCCCGCTGGCGCTCGGCCACGGCGACGGCGAAATGTATATCGGTTCGGACGCGGTTGCGCTTGCCCCGTTGACCGGCGAGATCACCTACCTGGAGGAAGGCGACATCGCCATCCTGACACGCGCCGGCGCGCGCATTTTCGACGACACGGGCGGGGAAGTGGCGCGTCCGCGGCAGAAAGGCGTGGCCTCAACGCTGCTGGTCGACAAGGGCAACTATCGGCACTTCATGGCCAAGGAAATCCACGAGCAGCCGGAAGTGATCGCGCATACCATCGCGCATTACGCCGATCTGGCCGAGCGGCGCGTGGACATTCCCGACCTCGACGTCGATCTGGCTTCGCTGGAGCGCGTGACGCTGTGCGGCTGCGGCACGGCCTTCTATGCCGGGCTGGTGGCGAAATACTGGTTCGAGCGGTACGCCCGGCTTCCTGTCGAGATCGACGTGGCCTCAGAGTTCCGCTACCGCGAAGCGCCGCTGCCCAAAAACGGGTTGGCGATCTTCATCAGCCAGTCGGGCGAAACGGCGGACACGCTGGCGGGCCTGCGCTACTCGCGCGAACAGGGCCAGCATATCGCCGCGGTCGTCAATGTCCCGCATTCCTCGATCGCGCGCGAATCGGATGTCGTGCTACCGACGCTGGCCGGGCCGGAGATCGGTGTGGCCTCGACCAAGGCGTTCACCTGTCAGCTTGCGGTGCTGGCCTGCCTGGCGATTGCCGCCGGCAAGGCGCGCGGCCATGTTGACGAGGCGCTGGAGCAGGAGCTTGTCGGCGGGCTGGTCGAACTGCCACGCCTGATGAGCCGGGTGCTGCGCGACGAGCACCGGTTCGTGGACATCGCCCATCAACTCTCGCATGCGCAGGACATGCTCTATGTCGGGCGCGGCGTGAATTATCCGCTGGCGCTGGAAGGCGCGCTCAAGCTCAAGGAAATCTCATATATCCATGCCGAAGGCTTCGCCGCGGGGGAACTGAAGCACGGCGCGATTGCCCTGATCGACGAGAATGTCCCGGTCGTCGTCATCGCCCCGCCCGGCCACACGCATGAAAAGACCCTGTCGAACATGCAGGAGGTCGCTGCGCGCGGCGGCAAGATCGTCCTGCTGACTGGCGAATCAGACGCCGCGCCGGACTGCGCGGTCATGGCGGATTGCCGGCTGCCAGATGCGCACGAGTTCGTTGCGCCGGTCCTCTATGCGCTGCCGGTGCAACTTCTGGCCTATCACACGGCGGTGTGGCGCGGCACGGATGTCGATCAGCCCCGAAACCTCGCGAAGTCCGTGACTGTGGAATGAGCTGTGGGAATCCGGTCACAGTCTTGCCTTCCTGCTCTGACTAGTTGAGAGATAGTTGAGACGCCGCTCCCGGCGTTGCATCCGAGTCGGAGCCGCATGCGCTTGATGACACCATTCCCCGCTCTTCTCGCGCTGGTCTGCGCGGTCGCGCTGACCGGGCCAGCGGCTGCGCAGTCCGAGGAAAATCTCCGCAAGCTGTCCGAGGCCTACAAGCTCATTCAGGATGATGAGACGGCCCAGGCGGTGGAGCAGCTCAACGCGCTGCTGGAGGAGGCCCCCGAAGACTCCACAGCGGCCGCTGGCGCGATGCTGCTGCGCGGGCAGGCCTATCTGAAGGCTGGGCGGAACACGCAGGCGCTGTCGGACTTCAACGCCGCGCTGTGGCTGCAGGGGCTGAACGCGAGCCAACGCAAGGACGCCGTGGCAGGCCGGCAGGCGGCGCTCGCGGCGTTGGGCCTGGCCGAGGAGGACGCCGCGCCGGCAACGGCCGAGGAGTCGGACCCGTCGCAGACCGCAAGCATTCCGACATCGATCCCGACCTCGACCGACAACGAGGAACCGGCCGCCGCTCCCGCGCCTCGGACGGCCAGCGCGCCTGAGCCGGCGAACACAGCGCAGCCGCAGCCTCAGGCTGAACCGGCGACGGCGGCATGGCAGACGGAAGTCGAGACGGCGGAGACGGAAGACAGCGACGGCATCGGCGGCTTCTTCAACAGCCTGTTCGGCGGCGGATCGGATGAGCCTGAGCCGCCCCGACGCGAGGAGAGGCAAACCGCCGCGGCCTCCGGCTGGACGGCGAGCACCACCGAGGCGACAGGTACGACCTCGTCCGTCTCAACGGATGGCCGGACCTACCGCGTGCAGCTCGCTTCGGTCGGCACGCGCGACGGCGCGGAGTCCGAGGTGCGCCGGCTGTCGCGGCTGCTTGGCGATGCGCTTCAGGGCGCAACGCCCAATATTCAGCGCACCGACACCGACGCGGGCAACACCTATTACCGCATCGTCGTCGGCCCGCAGCCTTCACGCGATGCCGCCAGCAGCATGTGCCAGAGTTTCAAGTCGCGGGGCGTGGACTGTCTCGTTGTCTCCAGCCGCTGACGCCGCCCTTCCGCTGGGCAGCCCGGCGATTGTCTAAGCCGCGCGCCTGCGGCCCGCGCATTTTTCTGATATTCTAACGAAATATGTTTACGTTGCCGCCGGTTTTCCGGTGTGCATGAGTGATGGGTTATGAACGAAACACCCCAGCAGCCCCCTTCCGGTTCCGGACCGCAGCGGCCGCGCCGGCGCCGCGCCAGCCTCGCCAGATTGTTCGTCGGCGGCAAGAAGGACGACAGCCACCACATCGGCACGCGCCTGCGCAACTACCTGTTCACCGGCCTGATCATCGTCGGCCCGGTAAGCATCACGGTTTACATCGTCTGGTGGTTCGTCAATCTCGTCGACGCCTGGGTCAAACCGCTGCTGCCCAGCCTGGAGGAGATCGAGCGCACCCTTCCCTTCGAACTGCCGCTTCCGCTTTCGTCCCTGCCCGACATCCCCGGCGTCGGGCTGATTGTCGCGATCATCGGGCTGATGCTGATCGGGGCGCTCACCGCCAACCTGTTCGGGCGCACGCTGTTCGGCTATGGCGAACTGATGCTCGGGCGCATGCCGATCGTGCGCAACGTCTACGGGGCGCTCAAGCAGATCTTCGAGACGGTGCTCTCGAAAAGCGGCAGCAGCTTTCAGCGGGTCGGGCTGATCGAATATCCGCGCAAAGGCATCTATTCGATCATCTTCATCTCGACGGAGACGCGCGGGGAAATCCAGGCCCGGCACGGCTCGGATCAGCTCATCAGCGTCTTCCTGCCAACGACGCCGAACCCGACCTCTGGCTTCCTGCTTTTTGTGCCGGAGCGCGACGTGAAGATCCTCGATATGAGTGTCGAGGAGGCGGCCAAGCTGATCATCTCAGCGGGTCTCGTCGTGCCGTCCTACGCGGAAGACATGGACCAGGCCGCCGAGCGTATTGAGGCGGCTTCGCGGCGCGCTGGCCATGAGAGCCAGAAGGAGCCGGCCAAGAAGCATGGCGACACCGCGCCGGCGTAGCGCGGCGTCGCCGGATGAGCGCTAGTCGGAGGGGATCAGCACTTCGTCGATCACATGGATGATGCCGTTATCGGCTTTGATGTCGGCCTGCACGACGTTCGCGCCGTCGACCGTCACCGCCTGGGTATGCGCGTCCTTCTCAACAGCAAGCATATCGTCGCCGCCGTCCTTGATCGTCGAGACATGGATGCGCCGGCCGGGCAGCATGTTCGACGCCAACTCGCGCGGTAGCACGTGATAGGACAGGATTGCGACAAGCTGGTCCTGGTTCTCAGGCTGAAGCAGGCTCTCGACTGTGCCCTCCGGCAGCTTTTCGAAGGCCGCATCGGTCGGCGCGAAGACGGTCAGGTTCTCGCCCTCGGCCAGCGCGCCGGCCAGACCGGCCGCCTGCGCTGCTGCCAGCAGCGTCTCAAATTGACCGGCCTGCTGAGCGGTTTCAACGATGTTGGCCGCGTTTGCTGGCGCGGCCGTTCCGATAAACATGGCGGCGAGCGCGCCCGTGAGGACCTTACGCATCATCACTCTCCTTTCGTGAGCTTGAACCCGGCAAGGGTTGCCGGAAATGCTTGCGTGGGACAGCCAGTCAACGCGCGCGGGTGCGACATGGATCACTTTGAGACAGGCCGCAGGCGGCATCGAAAAATTTGACTCAGGTCAAGGCGGGCCGGTGTCAAGTTCGCTTGACTATCCGTAACGCCAACCAAGGAGCCGATGATGAGGGAAGCCCTCCGCAAATACCTGAGCGCGCGCGTTCCGCGCTACACGAGCTACCCGACCGCGCCGCATTTCTCGCCCGACATCGAGGCCGAAACGGTCAGCGGATGGCTCGGCTCGCTTGCGCCCGGCTCCAACCTGTCGCTCTACCTGCACGTGCCGTTCTGCCAGAAGATGTGCTGGTACTGCGGCTGCAACATGCGCCTCGTTGCGCGGTACGACCCGGTCGCGGCCTATGTCGACAGGCTGGTCGCCGAAATCCATCAGAAGGCCGATGCGCTGGGCCATCGCCATACGCTCACGCACATCCACTGGGGCGGCGGCACGCCCACGACGCTCTCGCCGGCGGACTTCGCGCGCGTCGATGCGGCGATCCGCGAGCGCTTCGACATCGCGGAGGACGCCGAGATCGCGGTGGAGATCGACCCGCGCACGCTGAGCGAAGAGACGGTCGCAGCGCTGGCGCAGATGGGCTGCAACCGCGCCAGCCTCGGGGTGCAGGAGTTCGACCCGCAGGTCCAGCTCGCGATCAACCGCGTCCAGCCCTTCGAGACGGTCAAGACGGTCTGCGACTGGCTGCGCGCGGCGGGCATCAACGCGCTCAACTTCGACCTGATGTACGGGCTGCCGCACCAGACGCCGGAAATGCTGGCCGACACCGTCAAACGCGCCGCCAGCCTCGATCCGGCCCGGCTCGCAGTGTTCGGCTATGCGCATGTGCCGTGGATGGCGAAGAAGCAGCGCAAGATCGACGAAGACGCCCTGCCCAGCCCCGAAACGCGCTTCGACATGGCCGAGGAGGCGGGCGCGCTGCTGGAAGATCTGGGGTATCAGGCCATTGGCATCGACCATTTCGCCCGGCCCGGCGACAGCCTGGCCGTCGCGGCGCGGACCGGACATCTGCGGCGTAACTTCCAGGGCTACACGACCGATCAGGCCGATGCGCTGATCGGGCTGGGCGCAAGCGCGATCTCGGCGCTGCCGCAGGGCTATACGCAGAACGTCGTGCAGACCAATGACTATGAGCGGGCCGTCGATGCCGGGGAAACTCCGGTCGCCAAGGGTCTCAAGCTGTCGGAGGAGGATATCTGGCGGCGCGCGGTCATCGAGCGGCTGATGTGCGACTTCGCCGTCGACCTTGAGGCGATCGCGCTGCGCTTCGGTCTGTCGCAACAGGACTTCGCCGGCGATGTCGAGCGGCTGCGCCCGCTGGAGGCCGACGGGCTGGCGCGCATCGACGGCGCGCAGGTGCACATCACAGCGGACGGTCGGGCGCTTGCGCGCGTGGTTGCCGCCGCTTTCGACGTCTACCTGGCCGGTCAGGGCGCGGTGAAGCGCCACGCTACTGTGTGACCGGGAAGGGGGCGCGTCCCGAAGCGGGAATCCTTGTCCACGCGCGCCGATATGCTAGCCTCGGCAGCATGATGACGCCGCACCCACGACCCGACCGGCTGGCCGAACTGCGCCAGCGCATTCGCGAGAACATCCGCGCGGACGAATCCGCGCTGGTGCATGATTTCGTCAACGCCGCACATCTGTCCCCAGACCAGCGCGCCCGCATCACCGCGCAGGCCGCCGATCTCGTGCGCCGCATCCGCACCGACTCGCGGCCCAGCATGATGGAGCAGTTCCTCAGCGAATACGGGCTGAGCACGAAGGAAGGCATCGCGCTGATGTGCCTGGCGGAGGCCGTGCTGCGCGTGCCGGATGATCGCACCATAGACGCGCTGATCCGGGACAAGGTGGCCGGCGGTAAATGGGCCGAACATCTGAACCGCTCCAGCTCCACGCTGGTGAACGCCTCGACATGGGCGCTGATGATGACCGGCCAGGTGGTCGAGGACCGCGACGAGGGGCTGGCGGGCGTCTTGCGCGGCATGGTCCGCCGGCTGGGCGAGCCGGTGGTGCGCACCGCCGTCGAACAGGCGATGCGCGAGATGGGCCGCACCTTCGTTCTGGGCAGCGACATGGACGAGGCGCTCAACCGCGCGAAGCACTGGGAGGCCGAGGGCTACACCTACTCCTACGACATGCTCGGCGAGGCCGCCCGCACCGACGCGGACGCGCGCGCCTATCACCTGTCCTATGCCGATGCGATCAGCAGGCTTACGCCGCTGTGCACCGGCGATGTGGCCGACAACCCCGGCATCTCGGTCAAGCTGTCGGCGCTGCACGCGCGCTATGAATACGCGCAGAAGGACCGCGTCATGCGCGAGCTGGCGCCGCGGCTGATGTCGCTGGCGCTGCTGGCGAAAAGCGCGAATATGGGCTTCAACATCGACGCGGAGGAAGCCGACCGGCTCGACCTCTCGCTCGACATCATCGAGCAGGTGATGAGCGATCCAGCCACCAAGGGCTGGGACGGTTTCGGCGTGGTCGTGCAGGCCTATGGCCGGCGCGCCCCAATGGTGCTCGACTGGCTGCACGCACTCGCCGAGCGCGAGAACCGGCGCATAATGGTCAGGCTGGTCAAGGGCGCATACTGGGACACCGAGATCAAGCTCGCGCAGGTCAACGGCGAGGAGAGCTTCCCCGTATTGACGCGCAAGGCCAGCACTGATGTCTGCTTCATCGCCTGCGCGCGCCAGCTTTTCGGGATGACCGACCGCATCTATCCGCAGTTCGCCACGCACAACGCGCACACGGCGATGGCGATCCTAGACATGGCGCGGGAGACGGGCACGGGTAAGGAAGCCTTCGAGTTTCAGCGGCTGCATGGCATGGGCGAGGCGCTGCACAGCATGATCAAGAGCGATCATGACACGCGCTGCCGCATCTAC
>CAYYSM010000068.1:0-9587 GCA_964474225.1 uncultured Hyphomicrobiaceae bacterium | reverse complement strand
TTCACCGAGGAGACGCCGCAGCTCGGCTGGTCGATGGCCAAGAGCGTGACCAACGCGCTGGCCGGCGCAGTGGCCGCGCGAGGCGAAATCGCGCCCGAAGAGCCGGCGCCCGTTCAAGAATGGAATGGTCCGGACGATCCTCGGCAAGCGATCACCGTCGATAATCTCCTGCGCATGAGCAGCGGTTTGGAGTTCAGCGAGGATTACAGCGGGATGCTCGCCGACGTTCGTTTGATGCTGTTTCTGCGCGGCGACAAGGCCGGCTTTGCGGCTGACAAGCCGCTGGAGTGCGATCCGGGCGACTGCTGGTCGTATTCGAGCGGCACGTCGAACATCCTCGCCGAAGTGGTGCAGGATGCAGCGGGCGGGGCCGCCGCTGCGCATGAGCTGTTGTTCGCGCCGCTTGGGATGCACACAGCCGTTTTCGAGCCGGATGCTGCCGGCACGCTCGTCGGCTCATCCTATGTGCATGCGTCGGCGCGGGACTGGGCGCGGCTGGGTCTGCTTTACCTGCGCGGCGGGCAGTGGAACGGCGAAACGATCTTTGCGGAGAACTGGGTCGACTACACGCTGGAACCCGCGCCCGGCAGCAACGGCGCGTTCGGCGCACATGTCTGGCTGGAGGCGCCGCCGCATAATGATTCCGAGGCCGTTGCGGCGATCCCCGAGGATGACTTCTATTTCCTCGGTCACGACGGCCAGATGGTCGCAGTGATCCCGTCGCGCGAGACGGTCATCGTGCGGCTCGGCCTGACGCGGGACCAGGAGCGCTTCGACCATGCGCGGCTGGTCCGCAGCATCCTTGATGCGCTGCCGGAGTAACGACAATTCCGGCGCAGGTCGCGCCCGTGCGCGGAATGGCCTATATTAACGGGTGCTGCGGAGAGCGAGGTCTGGCCTTGGAGGGCCGCATGTTCGCGCTGATGAAATCGAGTACCGTGCTAGCCGCCGCGCTTGCCGTGTGCCTCGCAGGCGCGCCCGCCGGGCTGGCACAGGAGGCATCGCCCTCTGAAACGGAGGCCCAGCAGCGCGATCCGCGCGCGGGTGACGAAGCCTATCAGCGGTCGAAGCAGCTTCTCGACGCGATCGACGACATCCTCAAGGAAGCGGCGGACGAGCGCGCCAAGGCGCGCGACCTGCCGAGCCAGGACACCTTCATCCTGCCGCCGCTGTGGAGCGATACGCGCGAGCAAAACGAGGAGCGCGTGCGCGCCCTGCTGGATAGCGCGCTGGAGATCGTGACGGATGCGCCGGTCGTGCAGATGCAGGAGACGATAGCCGAGCGCCGCCGGGCGATCGACGAGATGCGCGACCAGATCACCGAGCTGAAGCAGGAGCGGCTGTCCGCACCGGAAGACGGCTGGATGCCAGGCGTGCTGACCGATACGAAAAGCTCGATCGACGAAGGCATCAAGGAGCTTGAGCGCCGCATCGCCGAAAATCGCGCCGTCATCGCCGAAAAGAAAGCAGCGATCCACAACGCGCTGGAAGACGCTGGCGTCAAGATCGCGCGCGAGCAGCTTCACCTGCTGCTCGACAGCGTGCTCGGCGGTGACCTCCTGAAGCTCGTCGCCGCGTTCGAGGCGGCCAGCGCGATCGATCGGCGGCTGGGCGAGCTGCTGGAAGCCTCGACCGACAACCCCAAGACGGCGCGGCGTTATTTCGCCATGCATGCCTCGCTGTTCGCCATGCTGCTGCACGCGCAGGACGCACTGATCGAGAAGATCGACGGCGAATATATGGTCAAGCTGCAGGCGATCCTCACCGACATCCGCCAGGCGCGCAAGGAGACCTATCGCCTGCTCGCTGGGGAAAACCGGCCGGACCAGCAGCGCGCGCTGGATGCCAACCTCAAGGCGCAGAACTTCGCGGAGAAGGTCGCAGGGGTATATCAGGACTACCTGGAGACGCAGCGGCGGCAACTGGTCGAGGCGCGCAAGCGCACGATCCGCGACCTGCGCATCGCGGACAACACCTACCGCACAGTCGAGGCCAGCTTCCAGCTTCGCGCGCTGATGCAGGATTCCCGCGCTACCTTCGAGGCGATCCAGCGGCTGGAAGCGCCGGGCTTCGAGCAGATCTTTCGCAACGAGAGCCTGCGCAAGGAGTTCGAGCAGCTCACCCGCGAGCTTGCGCCCAGCTCATGAGAACCATAGCGCCGCGAGGCCGAGAAAGGCGAAGAAGCCGACCACATCCGTCACGGTCGTGACGAACACGCTGGAGGCGATTGCCGGGTCGATCCCGAGCTTGTCCAGCACAATGGGTATGAGAATCCCCGACAGCGCGGCGACGAACATATTCACGATCATCGCCACCGCGATGATCACGCCGATCTCGCCCGAGCCGAACCAGATCAGCACCGCGACGGCAAGCAGGACGGCGAACAGCAGGCCGTTGATCAGCCCGACCAGAAGCTCGCGCCCGACCACGCGCATGGTGTTCACCGCCGTGATGTCCTTCATCGCCAGCGCGCGTACGGCCACGGTCATCGTCTGCGTCCCCGCGTTGCCGCCCATCGACGCCACGATGGGCATGAGGATCGCGAGCGCCACCCGCTCCTCGATCGTGGCGTCGAACAATCCGATGACGATCGATGCGAGGATGGCGGTGAGCAGGTTCACGAACAGCCAGGTGAAGCGGCTCCCGGCGATCTGAACGAAGTTCTCCGTGATCCCCTCGTCGCCGACGCCGGCCAGCCGGAAGATGTCCTCGCCGGCCTCTTCCTGCACAACCTCGACGACGTCGTCCGCCGTAATGATGCCCACCAGCCGCCGGTCCTCGTCGACCACTGGCGCAGACAGCAGATTGTAGCGCTCGAAGTCGCGGGCCACCTCCTCCTGATCCTGCAGAGCGGAGAAAGTGTGCACATCGGTGTTGGTGATCTCGCTGATGAGCTTTGGGCGCCGGCTGCGCAGCAGAAAACTGAGCGGCACCGTGCCCATCAGGTGAAACGCCGGATCAATCACATAAAGCTCGGAAAAGCTGTCCGGCAGGTCCTGCGCCTCGCGCATGTAGTCGATGGTCTGGCCCACGGACCAGAACGGCGGCACCGCGACGAAATCCGCCTGCATCAGGCGGCCTGCGGTGTCCTCCGGGTAGTCCAGCGAGCGCCGCAGCCGCGCGCGGTCAATGCGCGAGACCTTGGACAGGACCTCGATCTGATCGCTTTCATCAAGGTCTTCGAGGAGATAAACGGCGTCGTCGCTGTCCAGCTCTCCGACAACTTCGGCGAGCTGATCCGCCGGCATTTCCTTCACGAGTTCGTCGCGGATCGGCTCCTGCAGTTCCGAGAACATCTCGGCCGGCAGGTCTGAGCCGAGCGCCTTGATGAGGCCGAGCCGCAGGTCTGGGCGCAGGAACTCGATCAGGTCGGCCAGATCGGCCGCGCGCAACTCCAGCGTCAGCGCGCGCGCCGCTTCGATCTCTTGGCGCTCCAACGCCTCCGAGACGGCATCGACGAATTCCGGGGTGAGCAGATCGTTCTGCCCCGGCGCATCGGCAATGTCGTCGGGTGTGCCTTGGCTTTCCATGGCCGGCATCCTGTCAAACGCGTTGCGGTGACGGTGTTTATCGTCAATCTGGACGCGAAGTCCCGGCCATTGGCACGGCCTGCGCGAGGCGTATCGCAAAAATGAAACTTGCGCCAGAGCCGCCGCTTGTCAGTGGGCCGGCCGCCAGGTTTCACCCACAGCGTGCATGCGCCAGAGCCACGTTAGCCCATATCCGCGCTGCGTTTGTCGTCGCGGACCTTGCGCGCATAGTCCTGCAACTGCCGGCGAACTGCGGCGAAGGCGTCGCGCATGGCGAGATACACGTCGTCGTGCTGATGGTTTTCGTCGGTGCTGCTGTGGCCCACGAAATGCGCCTTGCCGGGAACGTTTGCCTCGACCGTCACAAGGAACTTGTTCCCCTTCCGGTGGCCGGAGATCAGCTCGACCGTCACGCGGCAACTCACCAGCCGGTCAAAGACCTGGGTGAGCTTCTCGATATGCTCGTGGATGCGGTTCTCGACCGCTTCGGAGCTTTCAACGTGGCGGAAGGCGATTTCGACAGGCACGTCCATTATCGTTTTTCTCCCGTGTTGCAATCAGGCAAGAACCCCGGGCGCGCTATTCCGCCGCCGTGCGCAGCGACTGCGCGCCGGGCGAAAAGCGGGTGATGAGCCGTTCGGCCAGCTCGGCGATATCCTGTTTCAGCTTGTCAAAACCGGATTTGATTTCAAAGGTCTTTTCGCAGACATACAGCCCGCGGTTGATCTCGATTTGCAGCGCGTGGATGCAGTCAGCCGGGCGGCCGTAAAATTCCGTTATGTGTCCGCCGGCATAGGGTTTGTTGAGGCCGACGCGATAGCCCATCATGCTGAAGGTGGTTGCGGCGAAGTCGACAAGATCGCGCGAGCAGGAGCCGCCGAAACGGTCGCCCAGCACAATGTCAAAGGGCGGGATGCCGGGCGTTTCGCCGAGATGCGACGGCATCGAGTGGCAGTCGATCAGGAAGGCGCGGCCGAAGCTTTCGCGGGTGTCCTCGATAAGCCGGGCGAGCGTGTCGTGGTAGGGCTGGTAAAGCCGCTCGACGCGCGCGAGCCCCACATTCAGCGGCAGTGGCGCGGCGTAGATCTCCTCGTTTTCGTTCACCAGGCGCGGGATCGTGCCGAGCCCGCCGATCACGCGCAGCGAGCTGGAATTGGCGTAATCAGGCAGCTTGTCGGCGAACAGCGCCGGGTCCAGCTCGTAGGGCTGGCGGTTCAGGTCCAGATAGGCGCGGGGAAAGCGGGCGCTCATGAGCGTAGCGCCCTTGTCCACGACCGGCGCGAAGAGCTTGTCGATGAACAGGTCTTCCGACATGCGCAGCGCCTGCGGGCTGAGCTGCGATGTCTTGATGAAGATGGAGGGATAGACGCGGCCGCTGTGCGGCGAGTTGAAGATGAACGGCGTAACCAGCGCGGCCGGCCGCTCGACGGTGAATGGCGGGTCCAACTCCGTCTCGATGCAACGGATTTCACGTTCGAGCCAGCGCGCAGGCGTCATGAAACGGGACATCAGCATGGGAACGGGACACAATGATCGTTTGTTGAAAAGCGCGCTGGCGACGCAGGAGCGTTGCCGGGATGGATCGGCCGGGCGGGTCGTTTGATGTCCACCGTGATCTCACTCCCCGCCGCAGGCGTAGCCGAACCGTCGTCTTCTCGTCAGTATAGGATGCGCGAAAGCGCGCGCAAGATGGCCTTTCGGTGGGCTGGCTGTCGCGCCGCGCGTCGCTACCCGAGGATGCCAGCATACAATGGCTAATCGCCCCACAATCATCTGGTTCACGCGCGATCTGCGCCTGCGCGACCACCCGGCGCTTCAGGCGGCGGCGCGCAACGGGCCGGTGGTCCCGGTGTTCATCCTCCAGGAGGATGACGCTGTGCGCTGGCCGCTGGGCGGGGCGAGCAAGTGGTGGCTGGCGCAGAGCCTGCGGTCGCTGGCGCGGGATCTGGGGGAGAAGGGGGCGCAGCTGATCCTGCGGCGCGGCGATCCTGCGGCGATCTTGGCGGCGCTGGCGAAAGAGGTGGGCGCGGCGGAAGTGGTCTGGTCGCGCGCTTATGAACCGGACCTGATCCGCGCGCAGGAGGACGCGCGCGCCGCGCTGGAGGCGGCCGACGTGACCGTCAAGCGGTTCGGCGGACGCATTCTGTACGAGCCGGAGAACGTCGCGACCAAGGACGGCTCGCCCTACAAGGTTTTCACGCCCTTCTACAAGGCGATCCTCGCGCGCGGCGGGCCGGCCGAGCCGTTGCCCGCGCCGGACACGCTGCCCGCGCCGGAGGCATGGCCGGCAAGCGATTCGCTGGAAAGTTGGGGGCTGGAGCCGACCAAGCCAGACTGGGCCGGCGGCCTGCGCGCGACCTGGACGCCAGGCGAAGAGGGTGCACGGGATCGGCTGGCATGGTTTCTGGAGGAAGCCGCGGCAGACTATGACGAGATGCGCGACCGGCCGGATATCGACGGCACCTCACGCATGTCGCCGCATCTCACCTGGGGGGAGATCAGCCCCCGGCAAATCTGGCACGCCGCGCAGCCGCACGCCGAAGGCGGCGCTGAGAAGGGCGTCGAATCCTTCCTCAGCGAGGTCGTCTGGCGCGAGTTTTCCTATCACCTGCTGTTTCACTGGCCGGAGCTGCCGGACACATCCTGGCGCGCGGAGTTCCGCGATTTTCCCTGGGATGAGGACGAGCAGGCGCTGCGCGCGTGGCAGCGCGGACAGACCGGCTATCCGATCGTTGATGCGGCCATGCGCCAGCTCTACGAAATCGGCTGGATGCACAACCGCTGCAGGATGATCACCGCCTCATTTCTCATCAAGGATCTGCTGATCCCGTGGCAGCGCGGTGAGGCCTGGTTCCGGGACACGCTGGTGGACGCTGACCTCGCCAGCAATTCCGCCGGATGGCAGTGGGCCGCCGGCTCAGGCGCGGATGCCGCGCCCTATTTCCGTATTTTCAACCCGGTGAGGCAGGCGGAGCGGTTCGATCCGCAAGGCGACTACGTCAGGCATTACGTTCCCGAGCTGGGTGACATGCCTGCCAAGCATATCCATGCGCCCTGGGACGCGCCGGCGAAAGTCCTTCGCGATTCGGGCGTGAGGTTGGGCGAGACTTATCCCGAGCCGATTGTCGATCATGCCGCCGCGCGAAAGCGCGCGCTTGCCGCGTTCGAGACGATCAAGCGCGGCGATTAACACTTGCGCTGCAAGCGGTTTTCCCGGTGAATGATGCTCTTTGGCCGGGAGAGCACCGTGGGCGACAACGACAACCGCCTTCCTAAACGTGAAATCCGCGAAAGCGCGCCTAGCGACGACAACACACTGAAGACGATCTACCGCGACGCCTTCCCGGATGAGGATTTATTTCCTCTGGTGAAGGCGCTACTTGAGGGCGATGCCGGTGTGCTGTCCTTGATCGCCACAGTGGGGCCGGCCATCGTCGGCCATGTCGTCTTCACGCCCTGCCGCGTCGGCGGACACACTCAAAACGTCGTGCTGCTCGGACCGTTGGCCGTCGCGCCGGACCAGCAGAGAAAGGGCATCGGGACAGCACTCATCCGCGACGGGCTGCAGCGCTTGAAAGACGCCGGTACGAGCCGCGTCTTCGTACTCGGTGATCCGGCCTACTACGGCCGTCATGGCTTCTCGCCTGAAACGCAGGTTGCTCCGCCCTATCCGCTGCCCGAGGAATGGCGCGCGGGCTGGCAGTCCATCGCGCTGGATGAGACCGCGCTGGACGGCACGCTTGAGGTGCCCGCGGCGTGGCGGCGACGCGCACTCTGGCTGCCCTGAACCCGCGGTCTTACGTCAAATTCTTCCTATTCCAGCCCCGTTGTGCCAAAACGTGACGGGGCGTAGCCGCGCCTCATTTGCCGCCGGGCGATGGGGGACTGACGATGACCGACGGACGGGCAACGGTGTACACCGCCTGGGGGCGGGTGATCGACTATCTTTTCGGGCGCAACGCGATGATCGGCATCGCGTCGTTGTTGCTCCTGGTGATCTCCGGTTACGCGACCTGGGTCGGCATGACCGACTTCATCGTGGGTGTGCAGGCGGAGGGCGCTCCGGAGCAGGCCCGCGACATCGGCGTGCTTTCCGTAACCAACGAAATCCTCGTCACCATCGTCGTCATCACGCTCACCTTCCTGATGTGGCTGGCGCTGCGCGAAACCTTCGGCGCGCAACGGCGCTGGAGCGAGCGGCTCATCACCTTCCCGCTCTACGTCTTCCTGCTGCTCTGGTCGGTCGGCTTCGGCTACGGCTTCTGGTGGAGCCTGATCGCCGGGGCGGAGGCGACCCGCACCAGCCTCGCGGCCCTGCAAGAGGATGCACGCGCGGCCGGATCGTCCGTTGCCGCGCGGCTCGACGCGGTGCAGGTGCAGCTCGACAGCGTCGTCGCGTGGTCCGAGACGCAGATGGAGCGCGAGGAGACCGTCGGCGGGAGCTGCGGCCGTCCGTCCGGCGCGGGGCGCGGCCCGCTTTATGCGGCGCGCGAAGGGGTGCGCGACTCGGTGGCCTCCTTGCGCGCGAGCATTGCGCAGTCATGGATCACGCCGGTGCAACAGGACGTGATGGAGCTGCGCCAGAGCGCGACCAACCTCTCCGGCGAGACCTTTGCCGAGCGCCAGCGCGCCTTCGAGCAGCGCGCTCAGGAAATCCGCAGCCGCGCCCGCAGCATTGCCGCGCGCAGCAATGAGTTGGGCGCATCCTATGCCGCCGAAATGCGCGCGCTGGCGAATGTCGTCTCGATACCGCCGGGGCGAGCAGGCTTTTCCTGTTACGATCCGACGCTGGCGGAGCGCCTGCGTCAGGCGGCGGATCAAGCCGACGAGCCTGTGGTGCTCGATCTTCGTACGGCTGAATTCACCGAGGGGCCGGCGGGCGTCGCCAACGCGATCCGCCTGCTCTGGACGAATATCGGCGCCTACCTGTCAGGGCTGATCGACTTCGTTGGATCAGGCTTCACCCTGCCGGAGAATGGCGCAGATCCCGCGCCCGCTGGCCTTACCGGACGAGACTTGATCGCGCTGCTGGCCGCAATCGGCGTGGACCTCGGGCTGTTCGCGCTGATGGTGCTCAACCCGCCGGCCACGCCGCCGACGCGCCGCGACGCGCTGGCGCGCACACAGGCCCGCCTCCACATGCCGACGTCGGCCGTCGTCCGCCAACTCAGCGCCGCGCTGAACACGGCCATCGCCCGCGCGCCGGACGCCGATCTGGAATGGGTGCGCCAGCACTTCGTGCACCACCGCGACACCTCCTATTTCGTCATCCCGAACCTCTACAGCTGCAAGGAAGATGACAAGAACGAGGAGCGGCGCGCGCTGGCGATGAACCAGCTCGCGGGCGTGCTCGATGACCTCAACCTGGTCGTCACGCTCACCCCGGAGGAACTGGAGCGGTTCGGCAAAGAGGAAGAGCGCGACAGCTTCAGCGACCTCAGCCTGTATCGCGACCGCCGGCGCGAGGCCCGCCAAGGCGAAGCGCCCGAGGGAAGTCCCAAGCCGATGCGCAATCACGGCCTGCTCTCTAAGGCCGAGCGCGCGCTTGATATCGCCGGCTGGAGCGAGGAAGCCAAGCGCGACGTGGAAATCTATCGGCTCGTCGATACCGAAGGTCTGACCCCGCTGCTGATGCTGCTCAACGAGGCGACGCTTGAAAATGATCCCGAGGAGGATCAAGCTGAGCAGGATGACGCGAGGCGCGAGCAGAATCGCGGCAGGCTGAGCGGCGATGTCGCCGGGCTGATCGACCGCAAGCCCGAAAGCTGACGGCCGCGCCGTCCGCGGCGCAGACGAGCACATGACAACACGCATCGACCTGAACGCCGACATCGGCGAAAGCTACGGTCCGTGGCGGCTGGCCGACGACAATGCGATCATGGATTGCGTCAGTTCGGTCAACGTCGCCTGCGGCGGCCATGCGGGCGACCCCGACACGATCGTCGCCACCGTGACCGAAGCGCAGGCACGCGGCCTCGGCGTCGGCGCGCACCCCGGCTACGACGACAAGCAGGGCTTTGGCCGCCGCGTGATCGCCATGAGCACCGCCGAGATCGA
>CAYYSM010000067.1:0-9619 GCA_964474225.1 uncultured Hyphomicrobiaceae bacterium | reverse complement strand
CGATGGCGATGATCCGCCCGCTGAGATCGACGAACAGGTTGCCCTGATGCATGTCGGCGTGGAAGAAGCCGTCGCGCATGGCGTGCTTGAGGAAGGCGCGGATGATGTTGGTGCCGAGCTGGTGGCGGTCGAGGCCCGCGCGCTCGATGGCCGGGATGTCTCCCAGCGGGATCGCATCGACCCACTCGATCGTGAGCACGCGTCGCGAGGTGCGCATCCAGTCGATCGCGGGCACCCGGAAATCGGTATCGCCGTGCCGGGAGATGTTATCGTGCATCTCCGACAGACCGGCGGCCTCCATGCGCAGGTCCATCTCCAGCTCGACCCATTCCGCCAGCGTGTCGACCACCGCAACCGGGCGCAGCCGGCGCGACGGCGCATGCCACCGCTCGATCATGCGCGCCGCGAAATAGAAGGTCTCCAGGTCGCGCTGGAAGCGGCGTTCGACTCCGGGGCGCAGCACCTTGACGGCGACGTCGCGCGGCGGACCGCCAGGCTCCTTGATCCGCGCCTTGTGCACCTGCGCGATGGAGGCGGCGGCAACCGGCGGGCCGAAGCTGTCGAACAGCGCGTCGACATCGAGGCCGAAGGAGTCGCTGATCGCGCGCTTGGCGTCGTCGGTCGGAAACGGCGGCAGCTTGTCGCGCAGCGCGGACAGCTCGCTGGCCAATTCCATCCCCACGATGTCCGGGCGCGTGGCCAGAAACTGCCCGAGCTTGATGTAGCTTGGGCCCAGCGCGGCGACGGCCTTGGAGAGATCGCCGGGCTTCGACGGCCGCGGCCGCCCGATCCGCGTGCGCCGCAACAGCTTCAGCGGGCCGGGTACCGGCTTGTCCTCGGGCAGGGCGCGCAGCGCAGCGGGCAGCAGGACGAGGCCCGCGCGCGCCAGACGGTAGATGTGTAGGAGCGCCTTCACGCCTGAACGTTGCCCCCGCTTTTGTGCGGTATGTGTTGTTTCAGAGCCGCCAGCCCGAGTGGATTGCGGCGATCCCGCCCGTGAGGTTGCGGTATCGAACGCGCGCGAAGCCTGCCGCCCTCACCTCTTCGGCGAAGGTGTCCTGATCCGGGAACCCCGCGATGCTTTCGACGAGATACTGATACGCCTCGCGCTCGCCGGCCACGGCCTCGCCGAGCCTTGGTATGACATGAAAGGAATAAAGTTCGTAAATGTCGTCCAGAATTGGCGCCTGCACCTGCGAGAATTCAAGGCAGAGGAAGCGTCCGCCCGGACGCAGCACGCGGTACGCCTCGGCCAGCGCGCGGTCGCGGTTGGTCACGTTGCGGATGCCGAAGGCAATCGTGTAGGCGTCGAAGCTGCGGTCTGGAAAGGGCAGCGCCTCCGCATTGCCCTGAACGAAATCGAGCCGCCGCGCCAGCGCCGTGCCCGCGAAGCGTCGGCGTCCGGCATCGAGCATCTCCGCGGAGATGTCGCAGATCACCGCCGTCGCCTGCGGGCTGGTCGCGTTCAGGAACCGCCGCGCGATGTCGCCCGTGCCGCCCGCGACGTCGATCAGCCGATAGGGGCGGTCCTTCGGCAGCGCAAGCCAGGCGATCATGTCGTCTTTCCACAGACGATGGAGCCCGCCCGACATGAGATCGTTCATCAGGTCGTAGCGGTCGGCCACCCGCGCGAACACACTATTGACCAGCGCCTGCCGCTCGGCGGCGCGGACCTGCTTGAAACCGAACCTCGCCGTGTCCGATGTGTCTGATTTGATCGTATTATCGTTCGTCATGCGCGCGACCATAGCGCAGGGGGCAGGCTGTTGCTATCGTTTGCGCGCGCCCGCGCCCAGAGACGAAATCGCGCAGCGGAGCCCTGATCCCCAATGCCTGAACTGCCCGAAGTCGAAACCGTTCGCCGCGGCCTTGCGCCGGTGATGGAGGGCGCGCGCTTTGCCGCGGTGGAGCTGCGCCGGGCGGACTTGCGGTTTCCGTTCCCCGACGGCTTCGTGCAGCATCTCGTCGGCCAGCGCGTGCGGAAGCTGGCGCGGCGCGCGAAGTATCTGCTGGCGCACACCGACAATATCGTGCTGCTCATGCATCTGGGCATGAGCGGGCGCTTCTCGATCGTCGCGCCGGCGAAGGGCGCGCCGCTGAGCGCGGCACCGGTGCAGCCGGGTGAATTCGTCCACGCGGCGGGCAATCTGCCGGCGCATGACCACGTCGTGTTCGATTTCGATTCGGGCGCGCGGATCATCTACAACGATGCGCGCCGCTTCGGCTACATGACGCTGATCCAGCCGGACGCGCTTGAGACGCATCCGCTGCTGCGCGATCTGGGGCCGGAGCCGCTCGATGAGGAGATGACGCCCGCCTATCTGGCCGAGCGTGGACGCGGGCGCATTCAGCCGCTCAAAAGTTTTCTGCTCGACCAGCGGAACGTGTCGGGTCTCGGCAACATTTATGTCTGCGAGGCGCTGCACCGGGCGCGCCTGTCACCATTCGCGCCGGCAGGCCGGCTTGCCACGGCCACAGGGCGGCCTTCGGCGGGCGCAAAGCGGCTGGCGTTGGCGGTTCCGGAGGTGTTGCGCGAGGCGATCGCGGCCGGCGGCTCCAGCTTGCGCGATCATCGCCGCGCGGATGGCACGCTCGGGTATTTCCAGCATGCCTTCGCCGTTTACGACCGCGAGGGCGAACCCTGCCCGCGCCGGGATTGCGGTGGATCGGTGCGCCGTGAGGTTCAAAACGCCCGTTCAACCTTCTATTGTCCGCGCTGCCAGCGATAACGCGGGCAGGGGATCACAAGGGGGAGCTCTCCAATGACTTACGAGACAATCATCGTCGAAAAGCGCGGACGCGTCGGTCTCATCACGCTGAACCGGCCTGAAGCGCTCAACGCGCTGAACGAAACGATGATGCTCGAATTGGGCCGCGCGCTCGATTCCTTCGAATCTGAGGCGAATATCGGCTGCATCGTCATTACCGGCTCCGAGCGCGCCTTCGCCGCGGGCGCGGATATCAAGGAAATGCAGGGCAAGGTCTTTCCAGCGACCTATCGCGACGATTTCTTGAGCACCTGGGACCGGATCGCGCGCACGCGCAAGCCAGTGATCGCCGCAGTGTCTGGCTATGCGCTCGGCGGGGGCTGCGAGCTGGCGATGATGTGCGATTTCATCTTGGCATCGCCCACCGCCAAGTTCGGCCAGCCGGAGATCACGCTGGGCATCATCCCCGGCGCGGGCGGCACGCAGCGGCTCACGCACGCCGTTGGCAAAGCGAAGGCGATGGAGATGTGCCTGACCGGGCGCAACATGAACGCCGAAGAGGCCGAGCGCGCCGGACTGGTCAGCCGCGTCGTGGCGAGCGGCGATCTGGTCGAGGAAGCGGTCCGCACGGCCGAGAAGATTGCCGACATGTCGATGCCCGCGGTGATGATGACGAAAGAGAGCATCAACAATGCATTCGAAATGAGCCTGACCGCGGGCACGCGCACCGAGCGCCGCCTGTTCCACAGCCTGTTCGCCACGGCGGACCAGAAGGAAGGCATGGCGGCATTTGCGGAAAAACGCAGCCCGCAGTTCAAGCACAAGTAACAAGTATCTGTCAGCTTGCGCGTTGGCGAAGCCCTTAATTGACGATGATCAAAGCGACAATTCGCCCGACCTGCCGTAGTTGACCCGGCCAGCCAGTAGCGCGATGCAATAAGGCGAATACGTTGATTTGAGGAGCGAGACACATGTTCGGCTTCGAAGCGCTCGAGTTGGCACGGTTCCAGTTCGCGTTCACGGTGGCCTTCCACATCATTTTCCCGTCCTTCACCATCGGGCTGGCCAGCTATCTGGCCGTGCTTGAGGGGATGTGGTTGTGGAAGAAGGACGACGCCTACCTGAAGGTTTTCAACTTCTGGAAAGTGATCTTCGCCGTGGCGTTCGCCATGGGCGTCGTGTCCGGCATCGTCATGTCCTATCAGTTCGGCACGAACTGGTCGGTGTTCTCCGACAGGGCCGGCCCCGTCATCGGCCCGCTGATGGGGTACGAGGTGCTGACGGCCTTCTTCCTTGAGGCCGGCTTCCTCGGGATCATGCTGTTCGGCCTGAACCGCGTCGGGCCAAAGCTGCACTTCGTCTCAACGCTCGTGGTGGCGTTCGGCACGCTGCTGTCGGCCTTCTGGATCCTTTCGGTGAACTCCTGGATGCAGACCCCGGCGGGCTACGCGATCAACGAGGTCGGCCAGTATGTGCCGGTGGATTGGTGGGAGATCATCTTCAACCCGTCCTTCCCGTATCGCCTCGTGCACATGGTGCTTGCGGCTTACCTGACGACGGCCTTCGTCGTCGGCGCGGTCGGCGCGTTCCATCTGCTGCGGGACCAGCAGAACCGCGGCGCGCGGATCATGTTCTCGATGGCGATGTGGATGGCGCTGATCGTCGCGCCGCTACAGCTCATCGCGGGCCACGCGCATGGCGAGAACACGCTGGAGCATCAGCCGGCCAAGATCGCCGCGATGGAGGGGCATTTCGAGACCAAGGCCGGGCAGCCGCTG
Organism: uncultured Hyphomicrobiaceae bacterium; assembly: GCA_964474225.1. Lineage (GTDB taxonomy): Bacteria > Pseudomonadota > Alphaproteobacteria > Rhizobiales > Rhodomicrobiaceae > Dichotomicrobium. The sequence continues at coordinate 5,133 of CAYYSM010000067.1, read as the reverse complement.
ATCCTGTTCGGCGACCCGGATGCCGATGACCGGACGGTCCATAACGCAATCGAAATCCCGAAGCTCGGCTCGTGGGTCCTGACGGGCGACATGAACGCCGAAGTCAAGGGCCTGGACGCGTTCCCGCGCGAGGAGTGGCCGCCGATCGACATTGTCTTCTGGTCGTTCCGCATCATGGTCGGGATCGGCGTGCTGATGATTCTGGTTGGCCTGTGGAGCGGTTATGAGCGGCTGCGCGGCAACCTCTACGATTCCCGGTGGCTGCAGCGTTTCGCTGTCGTCATGGGGCCGATGGGCTTTGTTGCCGTCGTGGCCGGTTGGGTCGTCACGGAGGTCGGCCGCCAGCCCTGGACCATTTACGGACAGATGACGACAGCCGCGAGCGCATCGCCCATCGAGACGCCAGCGGTGGCGACCTCGTTGCTGGCCTTCATCGTGGTCTACTTCATCATCTTCGGCGCAGGCACATTCTACCTGATCCGGCTGATGGGCAAGACCCCGGAAGCCGGCCCGGATATGGAAGAGCTTGGTCCGATCCGCACGCGCGGCATCACGCCAGGGCCAGCCGACATGGAAAAGCAGCCGCGGCCGGCGGAATAATCCGGCGCAGCGACGAAGGAGGGAAATGTCATGGAAATCGGCTTTCCGTTCATCTGGGCCGCGCTGATCGCCATTGCGGTGCTGGCCTATGTTCTGCTCGACGGCTTCGATCTTGGCGTCGGAATCCTGTTCCTGGGCTATGAGCCGGGGCACCAGCGCGACACAGCCATGAACTCTGTCGCGCCGGTGTGGGACGGCAACGAGACCTGGCTGGTCCTCGGCGGCGGAGGGCTGTTCGCCGTTTTCCCGCTGGCTTACGCCGTGGTGATGCCGGCGCTCTACGCGCCGATCATTGCGATGCTGCTGGCGCTGGTGTTCCGTGGGGTCGCGTTCGAATATCGCTGGCGGACCGAACGTGGACGCTTCCTCTGGGATTGGTCCTTCGCATTCGGCTCGCTCGTCGCGGCCTTCGCGCAGGGAGTCGCGCTCGGCGCGCTGGTGCAGGGCATTCCGGTTGAGGAGCGCGCTTATGCGGGCGGCTGGTGGGACTGGCTGACGCCGTTCTCTGTGCTCACCGGCGTGGCGCTCGTTGTCGGCTATTCGCTGTTGGGCGCGACCTGGCTCGTGCTCAAGACCGAGGACGAAATCCAGCAGCAGGCCCGCGATTACGCCGTGCGCGCTGGCGTGGCTTTGCTTGTGCTGATCGGCGTGGTCAGCCTGGCAACCCCCTATCTCGACCCGGTCTATCTGGAGCGGTGGTTCGCCTGGCCGACGGCGATCTTCAGCGTCATAGTTCCGGCGCTGGTGCTCGGCTGCGCCTATCTGCTGTTCTCGGGCCTGAACCGGGGCTACGATATGCAGCCGTTCCTTGCCTCGCTCGGTATCTTCCTGCTGTGCTACATCGGCATCGGGATCAGCTTTTATCCCTACATGGTCCCGCCGAGCCTGACGATCTGGCAGGCCGCGGCGCCGGATGAGAGTCTGGCATTCCTGCTGGTGGGCGCGCTTGTTCTGCTGCCGATGATCATCGCCTACACGGCTTATGCCTACTGGGTGTTTCGCGGCAAGGTGCGGCCCGAGGAGGGGTATCACTGATGCGCGAAGGAGTGCGCAGGGCGTTGTGGTTCGTGGGGCTGTGGGCCGCAGGCGTGGCCACGGTCACAGCCGTCGGACTGCTCATCAGACTGATTCTGACATAGTTCGCTGTGCGGCCGCGCCTGGCGCTGGCAATTCATGGATCCTCACAGCGCCGCCCACCGTCTCGCGCGCCAGATCGCACAAATGCGCATGATGGGTCAGGTAGATCACCTGGCCCATCCGCGCGACATCGGCCAGCATCTCGAAGCTCGCCCGCGCGCGATCGTCGTCGAAGCTCTGCATGATGTCGTCGGCGATGAACGGCAGCGGCTGGCGCGTGCCCCCAAACTCCTGATAACCGGCCATGCGCAGCGCCAGATAGAGCTGATCGCGTGTCCCGTCCGACATGCCGTCCACCAGCAGCGAGCCGCCATCGGCCTTGATCGCCACCAGCGTCTCGCCGTCCTTGTCGGGGCGCGCCTGGAGGTCGGTGAAGCGCCCGCCTGTGATGCGCCGAAAGCGCTGCGCGGCATTCAGCATCATCTCGCTGCGGTGCTTGTCGCGGTAAAGTCGCAGCGCGGCCTCGGCGGCGGCGACGCCGGCCATCAGACGCAGATAACGCTGGGTCTCCTCCTCGATCTCAAGAAGCAGCGCGCGCCGCGTCTCTGTCAGTTCGGCGGCCTTCTCGTCCGCGCCGACAGCCTCCACCTGCTCCTCAGCCTTCTTCATGGCGTGATAGAGTTGTTGCAGGCGCTCTTCGCGCGCAGCGATGTCGTCGCTCAACGCCTGCGCCTCGGCGGCGAGTTCGTCCGTGTCGCAGCCGCTCAGCTCGCGCTCGATTTCGGCGACGGGCCGGCCGTCGAAGGCTGCTCGCAGGTTCTCTTCGCGCTCGGCGATGTCCCGCCTGATGGCCGCTTTTTCATTAGCCCGCTCGGTGGCAGCGCGCAGCGCCTCGGCGTCGGCCGCGCCGAAGCGTTCGCACAACCCGGCCAGCTCGGTCTCCACCGTCTCAAGCTCTTGCCGCGCGCGGGTCAGGCTCTCGTCCAAGTGAGCAACCTCCTGCTCAGTCTGCTCGCGCTTGGCGCGCTGATCCCGCGCGGCGTCGAGGCGTTCGCGCAGCCCCGCCAGCGTCTTGCCGAGATCGGTCTCGTCGATCGGCGTCTCAGTGGCGGCGCACATGGCGCGGCACAGCGAGAGGAAGTCCGTTTCCGTCTTGCGCCACCTTTCAATGTTGCGCTCCAGCGTCTCGCCGCGTTCCACGGCGCTGCGCAGGTCCACCAGCAGCCGCAGCACGTCGCGCACCTCGCCGGGTCGGCGCTCCATGCCTTCCGCGCCGAGCCAGCACTGCCCGAGCAGCGCCTCCCAGCGCGCATTCCAGTCGTCCTGCGCCTCCCGGGCTTCATCGAGCCGGCGCTGCCGCGCCTCATGCTGCGATTTGGCGCGCGCATATTCCTCGCGCTTCTGCTCACGCTTGACGTCGCGCGCGTCGGCCTTTTGCGCGACCGACTCGGCCAAGTCGATGAGCGCGTCCAGCCCCATCCCTTCCGCTGGCGCGGCGCCCAGGGCAGTCAGCGCTTCGGTCAACTGCTGGTGCAGGGCGGCGCGGTGATCGCGCTGGGCCTCTAGCCTGGATTGCAGCGACGCCCAGTCGTCGTGCGCGGTCAGCGCCTGCTTGCGGGCGTCCAGCCAGCCCTCGATCCGCTCCGGCGTCCAGCCAGCGGGCAGCCCGAGCGCGGCGGCAGCGTCATCGATGCGCGCCTGTAGCGCGGCGAGCGCGTCGTCTGCTTGGTCCCGGTTCCGCAAGGCGCGCTCGGCCGCCGCTTGGGCCTCGACGGCGTCGATCGTAAGCTGGCGCAGCCGCGCGGCCTCGTCGCCGTGGCGCTCGCGGATAGCCCGCACATCGTCGTCCGCCGCCATCGCGGCCTCGAAGGCGTCCGCCGTCTCCGCAATCTGCGCAATCGCGCCGCCGTCGATCGCATCGCGGTGCGCCCGCCATGCTTCATCGCGCGCGGTCCGCTTTCGCTCCAGCACATCGTCGCCGGGAACGCCAGTCGCCTCTCTCAGCGCCGCAATCTTCGCCTCTAAAGCGGCGGCGCGCGCGGCCTGCTCTTCCCGCTGCCGCTCGGCCTGATCGCGCTTGTCCTTCAGCGCCGCGCACTCCTCGGCCCAAGCGGTCAACTGCTCTTGTTCCGGCAGGACCAGCGCGCGCAGCTCATCGGCCGACCCGGTCCACGGCGTCAGCGCCGCGAAAGCCTCATCGCGCTTGGCTTCGGCGCGCGCCGCCGCGTCCTGCTGATCGGAGGTGTCTTGCGCCGCCCGCGCCGCGCGCGCCGCCACGCGAAGCTGATGCAGCACGGTCTGATCGACCGGCTCGCCGAGCGCCTTGAGCCCCTCCTCGAGTTCGGCGACCGTGTCACGCGCCTTGTCCGCCTCCGCCTTCGCCGTCTCCAGCGCCGCCACAACGCCGTCATGCGCGCGGATCATCTCGTCGAGCTGGCCGGCCAGCGGCGCGGGCAGCAACAGCGTGCGCGGCTCGTCCGCCGGATCGACGCCCAGCTTGTCAAGCGTCGCGCCGATGCGCCCGCGCTCGGCCGCAATATCGGCCTCGGCAGCCGGCAGACTGTCGCGGGCATCCTTGTAGCGGTCCTCCAGCCGGGTCAGCCGCTCGATGCGCTCCGCCTCGCCCAGCAGCCTCTCATCCGGCGCGAGCGCGTCGCGCTCCTCGCTCAGCCGCGCAAGCGCTCTTTCAGCCTGCTCGATGTCCCGGCGCAGCTGTGTGGCCTGCTCGTCCAGTTCGTGGATGCGCGCGGCGGTGTCGTCCGGGATTTCCGGCGTGTCGCACAGCGGCGCGAGGCGTTCCCGCGCCATCCGCAGCTTCGCCCAGTCGCGCATCGCGCCCTGCCAGCGCTCGATCTGCTTGAGCCGCTTGCGGACAGTTTCCGCCTCGCCCTTGGCCTCCGCGTGCGCAGCCTTCGCCTCCTCATAGGCCTCGACCAGCTTGCGGTATTGCGGCGCGCTTACCGCGACCTCCTTGAGCCGCGCCTCCACCTCTTCGAGTTCGCGCTTGAGATCGTTCAGCCGCTGCTTCTTGCCGCGCGGCTTGAAGAAGTCTTCGGCCTCGCCGCGCACCTCGTCCAGCTTGGCGCTGATCGAGGACAGACCCGACGTCGCGGCGAACAGCGCCTCGCCCAGCCGTCCGCGGCTGCGATAAAGCTCCTCGCCGCCTTCCTTGAGCGTTTCGTTGTCGAGCGAGAACATCAGCTCAAAGGTTTCGCGGTCCATCCCGCCGAGTGCGGCGTCGAGCAGCGCGCGGTTCGCGGCGTGGCCGTCGGCATCCACCAGATCGTCCTTGCGCCGCTTCAGCCGCCGCCAGGCGACGCTCTGCCCGCCGGTCTCCAGCGTGCCGCCGACTTCCATGGCCTTGTAGTCGTGAAGGAAGGCATACGCCGATCGCTCCCCGATGCCGAACAGCAAGTCGTTGATCGCGTTGCGCAGCGTGGATTTGCCTGCCTCGTT
>CAYYSM010000066.1:0-9641 GCA_964474225.1 uncultured Hyphomicrobiaceae bacterium | reverse complement strand
CGCGCCGGAAATGGTTGTGGTGCCGGCGGGGCGCTTCCCACGCCCCCAGCCATAGTCGCCGCCGGCTTCCTCAACCCCCTTGCCATCGCAGCCGTCAGCGGCCACGCAGGCTTCCCACTCGTCCCAGGTCACCTCGAACTTGCCCACTGCAAACGGCGCGGGGATACGCACCTCGTGCTGCGGGCCTTCGTCGTGGTCGCGCCCCTCTTCCTTCGGAGCGACATCCCCTCGGCTACCGTCCAGCATCTCGACCGGCGTCTCGCCATCGGCTGAGCCCATCATAAAGCGGCCAGCCGGCACCACAACCATCTCCGGGCACCCGGCGCAGTCCTTGAAGCTCTCCCCCGAGCCCGGCACGATCCGCTTCGTCCCGCCGCTCGCGAGTGCGACTTCCACCGCTCCCGTCGCCCCGTTTCCCGGCTCCGGCGGCGGATCGGGCTGATACAAAACCGAGACTGCGATCACGAGCGCAATCGCGCCGGCCCCTGCCGCCCAGACCCAGCCCGGCGGCTTGCCGCCCCGTCCGCCGCCGGTGCCGGTCGTGCCCGGCTCTCCGGTTGGCGGCTTTACTTCCGGCGGTTTCGGTTTAGGCCGTTTCGTATCCTCCTCACGCCGTACCCGCGCCTCGGCCCCCTGCCGCTCGCGCTCGGCTTGCTCGCGTTCGCGCTCCTCTTCCGCGCGCCGAGCCTCATCCGCCGCGCGCAACTCCTCCGCCCGCGCTTCGGCATAGGTCGACCAGGGGGGATCCGGGTAGTGCTCCTGAAAGGCCGCCAACACCGCCAAGCTGTCTGAATTCTGGATCGCGGCCCATTCCTGCGCTGCGCCGCTCACCTCTGTGGCTTGCGGCGGCGGTGTATCCTCGATCTCGGGCACGAAATAGAACCGCGCGCGCAAGCTCGACTGGTCCCACGGCTCCTGCCGCTCATTCGTCTCGGCCAGCACCTTGTTGCGCACGTCGATCATCAGATCGCCAACCGACAGCCCCGGCGTCTCGATGTGTTGGAGAAGCGCGCCCGTGAACGGGCTGTTCTCGCCGCTCCCGTCATAGGCGACCGTGTCCGGCGCGGTGGCATAGGCGATGAAGGTGCCCGCGACCTTCTCGATCCGCGCGAGCCCCCCGCGCACCCCGGCAGTGCGCGCCGTGTCGCCCATCGAGCGCGCCAGATTGCGCGTGAACGGGTTGTCGCGGCAGGCGTCGAGGAAGATCAGGCTGGCCTGCGCCTGCGCCGCCATGTCGTCGAGCAGGTCGTTGAACAACAGCGCGCGCGAGGCGAGATGGGCGCGCTGGGTGATCTCCGCATCGATGGGGACGAGGTAGTTGCGCCCGGCAACCTGAAGGCCGTGTCCGGCATAGAACAGCAGCGCGACGTCCGGCTGGCTGCGCAGCTTGTCCTCGAAGACCGCCTGGAGATCGCCGATGCCGCGCAGGTCGACGTCGATGCCCTTGACCACGTCGAAGCCCAGCCGGGAAAGCACCGCTGCCATCGCTTCGGCGTCGTTGACCGGGTTCCTGAGCGCTTCGGCATGAGCGTAGGCGCCGTTGCCGATCACCAGCGCGACGCGCCGCTCGCTCGAACGGCGGCCGGATGGCGGGCGCTGGCCCTCGTATGACGTTCCCCGCTCACTCACGCCGCCTGCCCGCCCAAAACGCGTGGTCGCACTCAATTCGATGAAAACTGCGCGTGAAAAACTTGTACGCGAGCGGTGCGATGCGGGCAAGTCTGCGGGGGGGCGAGGACGAAGCATGCGCGCGGCCTGTCGGACGCTATTTGCCTCGCGCGCGAATTCTGTGACGAGACGTGATGTGTTGGCTTATCGCTTACCGGCCTTTTTGAAGCAAATTCGGCATGTCGACCGGCAGCTATGCTCATCTCGCCGGCGAAACGTGCGAATGGCAGCCGAAGCGTGGTGGCGCGGAATCTTCGTCGACCCTTGGGAAAATCCTGGTTGGACATGCCCTGTTCGATTGATCGCTGGGCCCCTCGCCGATACGTTTCGAAAAGATCAAGGGGTGCGCGTAATCCCCCCATCCCAACTTTAGCCGGGCACGGCAACCTTGCAGCTTAGTTGCCTTGGATAGCAGCTATTACCGGGACGTTTAACCCGGGTGCGCTATATCGGGCGCCAGCCGATCCCCCACGCACATACTCGCAGGAGGGTTATATTTGCCGCGTCCAGCAAATCTGCCCCAGCTGGACGCCCGCCCCTTTGGACAGGACGGCGGGTTGTGCCCTTGGCCACTACAAGCCTTCGGGCGGGTTGGAAGCTCCTCGCGGAGAAAGTTCCCCCGTCGCGAACCGGCGTTTAGTGTCGCTTGCCCGAGTTGACGTCCGGGTTCAATCCTCCCCGCTTTGAGAGGATTGAATCAGGACTTCACCACGCCAGCAACGCCGGCTTTTTCAACGGTATCGGGTGAAAGGGCACACACCTAGTGGCGCCGCTGCTGATCCCATTAAAGCATCAAAAGACGGGCAGACCCAGAAATTAAAGAGCTAAGTATCTGAACTAAATGAAAAATCCAAAAAACTGGCGGAGGGAGAGGGATTCGAACCCTCGAGACGGTTTCCCGCCTACACGCGTTCCAGGCGTGCGCCTTCGACCACTCGGCCACCCCTCCGCGGTGCTGTTGCTAAGGTAATCATTCGAACGCAGGCCCTGCAATATAACGAAGGCGCGCGCTCGCACAAGACGCGCGTTGGCCCGCGCGCATCACGCGGCCTTCGGCCTTGAAGGCCGCGCTTAGCCCGCATACACATCGAGGGAATATTCGTCCACCCGGCCCGAATGAAAGGGATTCGGCATGCTGATTCTCAGATTGCTTGGCGTGTGGCTGATGCTGCTTGCCGTGGTCGCGCTGGTCTACGACGGTACGCGCATGCTGGCGGACAATGGCGCGCTGGTGTTCACGTCGCTCGGCGAACACTGGTTCACGATACACCGTGAAAGCCTGAATGCCGCGCAAGCGGGCATCGAGCGGCATGTGGCGCCGTTCCTCTGGGACCCGGTGATGACAACGATTCTGCTCCTGCCCGCATGGCTCGTGGTCGGCGGGCTGGGCACGCTTCTCTACCTGCTGGGCTATCGGCGCAAGCGGATCGACGTCTTCACGAATTGACTATCCGGCGAGGAAGTATAGTTCGGCGATCTGGAAGCCGATCGCTGCGATGACGGCGACGGCGAAGACCGCGAAGGCGAGCATCCAGAGCCATTTCTCGCGGTTGCGCGCTTTTTCCACGTCGACCGGCGTGCATTCGTTCGTGTCCCAGCTCGGTTCGTCCTGGATCATCACGCGGAAGCGATTGCCGCAGTCGACCACGCCGCGCTTGTTGATGGAGACGCCTGCGCGTTCAGCGATCTGCTCGGCGACCTCGTTGAACGGCACCGCCGGGTCGGTGGTGTTCTCGCGGATATAGCCCAGTGTGAAGCGTTCGCCGTCCTTGCGCAGGATGCTGACGGAGCGCATCAGCGTCGGCAGCAGCAGGTAGCGATAGATTTCCCCGCGCGTCTCCACCGCCGCGATCTGATTATAGGGGATTTCGATCTCGGTGTAGGGGAACAGCGGCATGGGCCCGCGCCAGTTCGGCAGCACCATGCGCGCGCCGTCCTCCGCCAGTTCCAGGCGCGTATGCGAGGCGGCAAACAGGAAGATGCCGATATAGAGCAGAATCACCAGCCCGAGAATGAACATCACGCCGAAAATGGTCGCCGTGCCCGGCAGGTTATGCGTCGCCAGCCAGACCGTTCCCGCCCCCGCGTTGATGACGAACAGCAGGAACAGAAAGAAGCCGATGCTCAAGATGACGCGCAGCCCGCGCCCATGCATGTAGGCCGGAATCTCGCCGGATGCCGTCGCTTGCGCCATTGCCCCGTCTCCATCTCCAGTCGCAAAGCGATAGCAAATTGCGCCGGGGCGCGGGGCCGGTCAACACGAAAGTGATAAACGCGCGCTTTGCACCAGGCGATCCGCGACTTACCTTCCAAGAGCCAGCCACTATTCAGCGAGAGATATCATGGGACTGTTCACGCCACGCAAGAAGCTGACGATGCCCGCGCCGGATGAGGCGCTCCCCGGCCGCAGCGAGCCGATACCCACCGCAGAGCGCCATTTCGTCAGTGGCAAGCCGCTCAAGGGGCCTTACCCTGAGGGGATCGAGACGATCGTTTTCGGCATGGGCTGCTTCTGGGGCGCAGAGCGGCTGTTCTGGCAGATCCCGGGCGTCCATGTGACCGCCGTGGGCTATGCCGCCGGCCACACGCCAAACCCGACCTATGAGGAAGTGTGCTCCGGCATGACCGGGCATAACGAGGTCGTGCTTGTCGCCTATGACCCGCAGCAGGTGTCGCTGCAGAAGCTGCTCAAGGTGTTCTGGGAAAGCCACGATCCGACGCAGGTCATGCGCCAGGGCAACGATGTGGGAACGCAGTACCGCTCGGGAATCTACACCACCACGCCGGAGCAGAAGCAAGCAGCCGAAGCGTCGCGCGAGGCCTATGCCGATGCGCTGAAGGCGCAGGGCAAAGGGCCGGTCGCCACCGAGATCAAGCCGACGCCGGAGTTCTACTTCGCGGAGAATTATCACCAGCAATATCTGGCGAAGAACCCCGCAGGCTATTGCGGCATTCGCGGGATCGGGGTGGCCTATCCGATGGCCGAGGCATAAGCGGCGGGCGTCCGCCTGCCGGGCCGTCTCGGCCTAGCTTTCGCCTTCGGTTTTGCCTTCGCTGCTGGCGATTGTGACTGAGGTACCGGCGTGGCGCTTCGCGTGCCGCGCCTCGCCCGCCTTCTTGAGATAGACCTTGAGCTTTTTGATCCGGCGCGGGTCGGCTTCCAGCACTTCAAACTCGATCCCGCTCGGATGCGGCACCAGCTCGCCACGCAGCGGCACCCGGCCCAGCAGCGTGAAGACCAGCCCGCCGAGCGTGTCGACCTCGTCCTCATGTTCGGGCGCGACCAGTTCCTCGACGCCCAGCCGCTCGGCCAGGTCCTCGATCGGCGTGCGCGCCGAGGCAATCAGCCCGTCTGTCGTCTCGCGGATTTCCAGATCGCCATTGGTGTCGTGCTCGTCCTCGATGTTGCCGACGATCTCCTCAATCAGATTCTCGATCGTCACGAGCCCGTCGGTGCCGCCGTATTCGTCGACCACGATGGCGAGATGGATCGGCTGGCTCTGCATCCGCAGCAGCAGGCTGACGACCGGCATGGACGGCGGCACGTAAAGCACCTCGCGCACCAGCAGCGAGGAATGGATCGGCCGGGACAGGTCGACGGACCCAAGCTCAAACGTCGTCTGCCGCTCGCTCTCTTCGCCCTCGGCAGGCGCCATGCTCTTCTCTGCCTGCGCGGCGATCCAGGTGAGCAGGTCCTTGATGTGGATCATGCCGGTCGGCGCATCGAGGGTCTCGCGGTAGACCGGCATCCGAGAATGCCCCGCCTCGCGGAACAGCCGGATGAGATCGGACAGCGGCGCACTCTCCTCGATGGCGACGATATCCGCGCGCGGCACCATCACATCCTCAACGCGCAGGCCGCCGAAGCGGAGGGTGTTGAGCAGCCAGGTGCGTTCCTGCCGGTCAAAAGCCTGAGCCTCGCGGGTTTCGCCTTTTAGCGCGCGTTCAAGCCGTGTGCGCAAGTCTTCCTCGCTCTCAAAGCCGAGCCGCTGCGCGAACTGGCTGAAGAAATTTGCACCATCCCCCGAACTGTCGTCCTCGGGTTGCGCGTGCGCCCCGTTTCCGTTTCGGGACGGTTGAGAGATTTCGCTCATCTTTCGTCTGGTTTGGACTGGTTAGGTTTCGGCAAGGGTTGTCTCCGCGTATGGGTCCGGCAGGCCGAGACGCGCAAGCGCCGCGACCTCCAGCGCCTCCATGCGCGCGGCATCCTCGTCGGCGTCATGCGTATGGCCGAGAAGATGCAGCACGCCGTGGACCGCCAGATGCGTGGCGTGGTCCAGGAAGCTCTTGCCCTGCGCGCCGGCTTCGCGCGCCACCGTCTCCAGCGCGAGGATTACGTCGCCCAGATAAGGCAGCGCGCCTGGCTCCGTCGCGGCCCCCTCGGCGGGAAAGGACAGGACATTGGTGGGTTTATCGGCCCCGCGGAACTGCCGGTTCAGCGCGCGGACCTCTTCATCATCGCTCAGCAGGATCGTCACCGCGCCGGGCCGGGCCTCGGCCATGCCCAGCGCCGTCTCCGCCGCGACGCGCAGGCGCTCGGCAAGCGCGCGCGTCTCGTCCCTTTCGGGCTGATCTTCGGGGAACAGAACGTCGATCGCGTGGCCAGACGTGGCGGCATCCGTCGTCGCCGCGGCATTCGATCTTTGCCCAGGGTCCGGGTCGTCGTTCATCGTCCTTAACGGGCTTTGTTGTAGGCCTCGACGATCCGGGCGGCCAATTCGCTGCGCACGACGTCCTGGTTGGTGAAGGCGATATGGTCGATGCCTTCAACCCCGTCCAGGACCGACGTTGCCTCGGCAAGTCCCGATGTCTGGCCCGGCGGAAGATCAATCTGGGATGGATCTCCCGTTACGATCATCTTGCTGCCTTCCCCGAGGCGAGTCAAAAACATCTTCATCTGCATGGTTGTCGTATTCTGCGCCTCGTCGAGGATGACGACCGAATGACTCAGCGTGCGCCCGCGCATGAAGGCCAGCGGCGCGATCTCGATCACGCCGGTCTCCATGCCGCGCTGAACCCGTTCCGGCGGCAGCACGTCATAGAGCGCATCGTAGAGCGGGCGCAGATACGGATCGACCTTTTCGCGCATGTCGCCGGGCAGGAAGCCGAGGCGCTCGCCGGCCTCAACCGCGGGCCGCGACAGCACGAGCCGCTCGGTTTCGCCGCGCTCCAGCAGCGCCGCCGCATGCGCGACCGCCAGATAGGTCTTGCCCGTGCCCGCCGGCCCGGTGCCGAACACCAGATCGCAGTTTTGCAGCGCACTGATGTAGGCTGATTGCGCCGGCGTGCGCGCCGTGATGACGCGCTTGCGCGTTGCGATCTCGCCTGGCCGGTCCTTGTGGCGCGCCTGCGTGGCCGCCGTGTTGGCCGCCTCCTTCGCCCGGCGTCCAGCCCGCGCATGGCGCAGCGCGCCGTCAACATCGCCGGGGCCAACCTGCCCGCCGGATTCCAGCCGCGAATACAGCCCTTGCAGCACGTCCCGCGCCACCTCGCATGCGCCAGTTGGCCCGTCCAGCATCACGACATTGCCGTGCGCGACGGCCTCGATGCCCAGCTTGTCCTCGATCATGACCAGATGGGAGTCGAACTCGCCGAGCAGCGCAGCCAGAAGCCGGTTGTCTTCGAAATGGAGTTGGAAGCGATCTTGCGTTGGCAACGTCGGATGTGCCTTCAAGGGCGAGCGCTGTTGCGGCATGCGCGGTGGTGACCTCTCCGTCGGGGGTGCCGGTGTATCCGTGCCCGATCCATCATGCCCACTGGGTTGCGAGGGTAACGAGCTTTCACAGCGGTTTTATGACACCTTTCAAACTGTTCGCGCCGGCTTCGGTGATCTCGACGTCTACGATCTGGCCGACAGCTTCGGCCGGCGCTTCCACATGAACCGGCTGCAGATACGGCGAACGCCCGGTGAGTTGACCGGGATTACGGCCGCTGGCCTCAAACAGCACCCGCAGCGTCCGGCCCACCATCGACTCGTTGAAGGCGCGCTGCTGCTCTGCCAGAAGCGCCTGCAGCCTGTGCAACCGCTCCAGCTTCACATCCTCCGGCACCTGCCCATCCATCTCGGCCGCGGGCGTTCCGGGGCGGCTGCTGTACTTGAACGAGAAGGCGCTGGCGAAGCCGATCTCGCGGACAAGCTGCATCGTGGCCTCGAAATCGGCATCAGTTTCACCCGGAAAGCCCACGATGATATCCGTTGACAGGGCGATATCCGGGCGCGCTTCACGCAGCTTGTCGATGGCGCGGCGGTATTCGTCGGCCGTGTGGCGGCGGTTCATCTTGGCTAATATGTGGTCGCTGCCCGCCTGAAATGGAAGATGCAGATAAGGCATCATCTGCGGCAGATCACGATGCGCCGCGTAAAGATCATCGGTCATGTCGAGCGGGTGGCTCGTGGTGTAGCGCAGGCGCTCGATGCCCGGGATTTCCGCAAGGGCGTGCATCAGCCGCGCGAGCGACCAGTCTTTCCCGTCAGGGCCTTCGCCGTGATAGGCGTTGACGTTCTGGCCGAGCAGGGTCAATTCGCGCACGCCGAATGCGGCCAGCCGGCGCGCCTCGGCCAGCACCTCCGCGACGGGGCGCGAGAATTCCGCCCCGCGGGTGTATGGCACGACGCAGAAGGTGCAGAACTTGTCGCAGCCCTCCTGCACTGTGAGGAACGCGCTCGGCCGGCGAGTCGCGGCGCGCTCGGGTAGCTCGGCGAATTTATCCTCTTCCGGGAATTCGGTCTCCACGACCTTCTCGCCGCGTCCGGCCCGGCCCAGCAACTCAGGCAGCCGATGATAGCTCTGCGCCCCCACGACAATATCCACGGCGGGCGCGCGCCGGATGATCTCCTGTCCCTCGGCCTGGGCGACGCAGCCGGCCACAGCAATCAGCGTCTCGCCCGCGCCCGCCTCGCGGCGTCGCTCCCGCGCCTCGCGCACGCGGCCCAGCTCGGAATAGACCTTTTCGGCGGCCTTCTCGCGGATATGGCAGGTGTTCAGGATGACCAGATCGGCATCGTCCATTGACTCGCTCTGCGCATAGCCCATTGGCGCCAGCGCCTCGGCCATGCGGTCGCTGTCATAGACATTCATCTGACAGCCGAAGGTCTTGATGAACACCTTGCGGTTCGCGGTGGACTGCTGCCGCTCAGACAATTCTCGTCACCCGTTGCCGTTATTTCTGCGCCCAGTGATTGCAAGCATATCGCAAGCCCCATGCCCGCGCGCAATAGCTTATTCCGCCGCTGCGCGCGCGGTCAGCAATTCCGCGAAGTTGCGCCGAACCTGCGCCTCGGAAATCGCCGCCAGCTTCTTGCGGTCGCGCACGTTTTCCAGCCGCAGCGGCGCGCCGATTCGCGCCTCCACGTCCAGCGGCCCCTGCCGCAGCAGCCCCCAGACATGCGGGATCATGTCCATATCGCCGTACCAGGCCACATGGGTGCGGGCCACGCGGCCCATCGGCAGGCCATATATTCGCGTATAGGCCAGCGCCAAGGTCTGCACATCCGCGCCGTCGCCCTCTTCTTGCGCCGCCAGCGCCGCCGCGCTGATCAGGGCGCTCTTGAACGGGAGAATCTGGTTGCCGTCGCTGCTGGTCCCCTCGGCGAAGAGCACCACGCGCTCGCCCGCCTCCAAGCGTTCGGCGATCTCGTGCGCCGTTTCCTTGACGGTCGTGCGCCGCTCCCGGTCGACGAAGATGGTGCGCTGCAGCTTGGCCATCAGCCCGAAGAACGGCCAGTCCGCGATCTCTCGCTTCGCCACAAAATGGACCGGCGCGAGCGTGCTGATGACGATGATATCGAGCCACGAGACATGGTTGGCGATGAGCAGCACCGGCCGGTCGCGCGAAATCTCCCCGGAGACATGGACGCGGATACCCATCATCCAGCAGAGGAGACGGTGATAGTAATACGGCAGCCACTCGCTGCCGCCGCGCCAGCCCGTCTTCAGGAACAGCCACTGCACCGGGATCAGCAGCACCGTCGT
>CAYYSM010000065.1:305-9642 GCA_964474225.1 uncultured Hyphomicrobiaceae bacterium | reverse complement strand
TTGGACTTACTCTTCTCCTCTCAGGTTTCGTATTTCGATAGCTCGGATATATGCGGACGCCCATTACTGGTCACTTTCCGGCAGGTTAAACTTTGTTCATGGAGCGCCAGCCCGGCGGCGGCGATCCTTGTGCCATCATTTGCGAGCGTTCATTCGGTGCGGCGAGACGGGGGAAAACGCAGACTTATGCTTGGGCGGGTCTTGTCGGTGGTTCGGGGAGCGCAGCGTGGGGCCGGGAAAGTGGCCAGCGCGGGGCTTGCCGTGATGGTCTTGATCGCGGCGGGCAACGCCTCCGCGGCGGTTTTCGGCGAGGATACGCGGCGGGACGTTCCGCCGGCCTACGCGCATCTTTCCGGGCAAATCGGCATGGTCTACGAGCCGGACACGCAGACGCTGTGTTCGGCCTTTTGCGTCGCGCCGAATGTTGTCGCCACCGCGTCGCACTGCCTGTTTCAGCCACGCAAGGGGCGGCTGCCCAACCTTTTCGACATGACATTCCGGCTGGAGCACCGCGACCTTTCGCTGTCCTCCGGCATTTCCGGGCGCATGGCGGGCACCCCCAAACACGGCGTCGCCGTGGGCACCACGCGCTTCGGCAAGGAGCCGCCGCTGTCCGCGCCGAAGGACTGGGCGCTGGCGAAGCTGGAGCGGCCGGTGTGCAAGTTCGGGACCATGAAGGTCTCGCCGCGCCCGACGGACGAGTTGATCGAGGCGTCGCAGGAGCGCCGCATCTTCCAGCTCAGCTACCATTGGGACTACACGCACTGGAAACTGGCCTATAGCGACCGTTGTCATATCCGCCGAAGCTTCAAGGGCATCGAGTGGCGCTATATCCGTCAGCATTTCTCCGGAGCCGAGGATCTGCTCCTGCATGACTGCGACACGGGTGGCGCGTCGTCCGGCTCGCCAATTCTGATGGACACGGCGGAGGGGCCAGTGGTCGTGGGGCTGAATGTCGGCACGTATACGCGCACGCGCCTGCTGCTCAGTCAGGGCGACGTCGTGAGGCGGCAGAAGCCGGACATCATCGCCAATACGGCGGTGAACGTTCGGGCCTTTGCGCCGGTGATCGGGCCACTCGCGACGCGGACGATGATCTCCACGGAGCGAGAGGTGATCGACCTGCAGAAGGAACTGCAGGCGCGCAATCTGTATACCGGCCCGATCGACGGGATTTTCGGGCGCGGCACGCGCAGCGCGATCCGCGCTTATGAGAGCCTGCGCGGCGAGACCATGACCGGCCTGCCGAGTCGTCTGATGCTGACCACGCTGATCACCGAGGGCGCTGGCGCGGCGATCGAGCACCAGAATGTGCAGGAATGGGCTGTGAAGCCATTCGACTGAGCCGTTAGCTTTCTTCCGACAGCTTCGTTTCGATCACGGATGAGGCTTCCAGCGTGCGGTGCACTGGGCAGCGGTCGGCGATTTCCTTGAGCCGCTGGCGCTGATCCGCGTCCAGACTGCCGTCGAGGAACAGCTCGCGCTCGAAGCGGTCGATGCGCCCGCCCTTTTCCTTTTGCTCATCGGTGCAGGCATCGCAGTCCTCGGCGTGGACCTTGTCGTGGCGCACATTCACGCGCACCCGGTCCAGATCGAGCTTCTTCCGGTCGGCGTACATGCGGATCGTCATTGACGTGCACGTGCCCAGCGCCATGCTCAGCAAGTCGTAGGGCGACGGCCCCGTGTCGAGGCCGCCATAGGCCGTCGGCTCGTCCGCCAGCAGGCGGTGGCGCTCAGAGACGATCTCCTGCTGAAACTTGCCACGTCCGGTCTCGCCGACGCTGACCACGCCCTTCTTGCCGGGATAGTCGAGCCTGTGGCCATCATGCGCCCCGCGCAGATAGCGCGACGCCCAGCCGCTCAGCACCTCCGCGACATAAGCCGCGTCTTCGCGGCGCGACAGCAGATGGTCGGCATTGTCCAGCGAGATGAAGCTCTTGGGGTGCTTGGCCGCCGCGAAGATCGTTGCGGCGTTTTCGATGCCGACGACGTTGTCGACCGGCGAGTGGAACACCAGCAGCGCCTTGCGCATCGCGGCGATGCGGTCGGTCAGCGTGTGGCCCTTCACGTCGTCGAGGAACTGCTTCTTGATCGTGAACTTGCGCCCGGCCAGCTCAACCTCGGCGACGCCCTGCTCCTCAATGGTGTCGAGATGCGCGCCGAAGTTGTGGACGACGTGCTCGGCATCGGCCGGCGCGCCGATCGTGGCGACGGCCTTCACCTCGGGGATTTCGCCCGCGATGCCCAGCACCGCCGCGCCGCCCAGGCTGTGCCCGATCAGCACCGTCGGCGCCTCGTGCCGCTCGCGCATGAAGTTGGCGGCGTGGACCAGGTCGGCCATGTTGGAGGAGAAGTTGGTGTTGGCGAATTCGCCCTCGCTCGCGCCCAGCCCGGTGAAGTCGAAGCGGAAGACGGCGAACCCGCGGTCAGTCAGTTCGCTGGCGATGCGCGCGGCGGCGAAGATATCCTTCGAGCAGGTGAAGCAGTGCGCGAACAGGGCGCAAGCCCTTGGTTCGCCGGCGGGCAGATCGAGCCGGGCGGCGAGCTGCGTGCCTTGCGAGCCGGGGAAGGTCAGTTTCTGCGAATTGGCGGGCATCGGTCGTCTCCTGCTGCGGATCGCGGAATTCGCCAGGAGGATGCCCATCGCGCTGCGCATTACGCAAGCGCGTCGGCTTCACGGCCCGTCAAAGCTGCGTTATCGCGCGCCCGCGCCGTCGTCGGAGCTGTCGGAGAGCAGGTTGTTGAGGCGCTGGCGCTCGGCCTCGCTCAGCGGCTTCGGCGCGTTCGCGTCCACCCGATCGGCGCGGCCGCGGAACAGCTTGTAGGCCAGCATCAGCCCGAACAGCAGCAGCAAGATCGGCGCGATCCATAGCAGATAGGTGTGCGGCGCGAAGCGCGGCTCCAGAAGCACGAACTCGCCATAACGCGCGACGACGTATTCGACAACCTCGTCGTTACTGTCGCCAGCCTCTAGGCGATCCCGGACCAGAATGCGCAGGTCCTTGGCGAGATCAGCATTCGATTCGTCGATCGACTCGTTCTGGCAGACGACGCAGCGCAGTCCCTTGGAAATCTCGCGGGCGCGCTGTTCCAGCTTCGGATCGTCCAGCACCTCGTCCGGCTCCACCGCCTGCGCGGCGGTCGGCAGGATCAGGGCGAAGGCCAGAAGGATGGCGATCACGCGCATGAGCATTTGACCTCACTCCGCCGGCGCGGGCGCTGCCGCTGCGGTCTGCCGCTTCTTGCGCGGCGCGCCGACGCGCAGCCGCCGGTCCGCCAGCGAGATCGCCCCGCCAAGGAACATGATGCCGGTGCCGAACCAGATCAGCGTCACCAGCGGGTGGAAATACATCCGCACCGAATACGCGCCGTCGTTCAGCTCGTCGCCGATGGCCACGTAGAAGTTACCGGTCCAGAACGGATGGATGCCGACCTCGGAGGTGGCCTGGCGCGGTTGATCGTAGAGCCGCTTGGACGGCGTGAGTATGAAGGTCTCGCCGCCACTGCGGACGAGAAACTCGCCCTGCTCCTCGACGAAGTTCGGGCCGCGCCATGGGCTGACTTCATTAAGCGTGACGCGCGTGCCGGCGAATTCGACCGTTTCGCCCGGCTTCATCGCCACGATCCGCTCGCTCGCCCAGGCGCTGACGCCGACGATCCCGAGCACCATCACGCCAACGCCCAGATGCGCCAGCATCCCGCCATAGCTCGACGCCGGCAGCCCCCGCGCCCGCCGCCAGCTTTCCGCCAGCGGCGCCTGGAACAGCTTGATGCGGAAGGCCGTCTCCGACAGCGCCCCGAATATGGTCCAGATGCCAAGCGCCACGCCGATAGGCGCGAGCGTCGGCCCGTCCATGGCCACGGCAAAGGACGCGACGCCCGCCAGGAACGCCAGCCCCGCCGCCAGGGCCAGCCGCTGGCTCGCGCCGAGGATGTCGCCGCGTTTCCAGGCCAGGAACGGCCCGTAAGGCATCGCCAGAAGCAGCGGCAGCATCAGCGGGACGAAGGTCGCATTGAAGAAGGGCGGGCCGACCGAAATCTTCTCGCCCGTGACCGCCTCCAGCGCGAGCGGGTAGAGCGTGCCGATGAACACCACGCCGCAGGCCGTGGACAGCAGCAGATTATTCAGCACCAGTCCGCCCTCACGCGAGATCGGCGCGAACACGCCGCCCTGGCGCAGCAGCGGCGAGCGCCAGGCATAGAGCGCCAATGCGGCGGCCATGAAGAACCCGATGATCATCAGGATAAAAATGCCGCGATCCGGGTCGTTGGCGAAGGCATGGACCGAGGTCAGCACGCCGGAGCGCACGAGGAAGGTGCCGAGCAGGCTCAGCCCGAAGGTCAGAATCGCCAGCAGGATCGTCCAGACCTTGAGCGCCTCGCGCTTTTCCATGACCACGGCGGAGTGCAGAAGCGCGGTGCCGAGCAGCCATGGCATGAAGGAGGCGTTCTCCACCGGGTCCCAGAACCACCAGCCGCCCCAGCCAAGCTCGTAATAGGCCCACCACGAGCCCATGGATATGCCGATCGTCAGGAACATCCACGCCGCCAGCGTCCACGGCCGCACCCAGCGCGCCCAGGCGGCGTCGATGCGCCCTTCGATCAGCGCGGCGACGGCGAAGGAAAACGCCATCGAGAAGCCGACATAGCCCGCATAGAGCAGCGGCGGATGGAAGGCGAGCGCGACATCCTGGAGGATCGGGTTCAGCCCGTTGCCCTCGATCGGCGCGGGGTCGAGCCGCGTGAACGGGTTTGACGTCGCGATGATGAAGATGAGGAAGGCCAGCGACAGCGAGCCCTGCACCGCCAACGTGTTCGCCTTGAGCGTCGAGGGCAGGTTGCGCCCGAACACCGCCACGCCCGCGCCGAACAGCGCCAGGATCAGCACCCACAGCACCATCGAGCCTTCGTGGTTCCCCCACACGCCCGTGATCTTGTAGATCATCGGCTTGGCGGAGTGAGAGTTGTAGGCGACGTTGGAGACCGAAAAATCCGAGATGACGTAGGCGTGGGTGAGCGCGCCGAACGCGATCAGCACCAGCGCGAATTGCGCCACGGCGGTCGGCACGCAGGTCTCCATCAGCGCCGTGTTGCCGCGATGCGCGCCCCAGGTGGGCAGAATGGTCTGTACGGCCGCCACGCCCAGCGCCAGCAGCAGCGCGAAATGTCCGATCTCGGTAATCACGGTCCGGGGCCTCTCTTGTCTCGGCGTTACTGGGTGTACTGCGCGTCTTGGGGCGCGGGCGTCTCGGCCGCCGGCTGGGCCTGCGCCGCGCCGTCATCGCTCGCCGCGCCGTGCTGCCAGTAGCCCTGGCGCTTCAGAGCGTCCGCGACTTCCTTCGGCATGTAGTTCTCGTCATGGCGGGCCAGCACCGTGTCGGCCTTGAAGATGCCGCTCTCATCGAGACGCCCTTCGGTCACAACGCCCTGGCCCTCACGGAAAAGGTCGGGGAGGATGCCGGAATACCTGACTTTGACCGAACGGGCGGTGTCTGTCACGGCAAAGCGGATCGTCGTCCCCTCGCCGCGCACCACGCTGCCCTGCTCAACAAGACCGCCAAGGCGGAAGCGTTCGCCCGGCCCGACCGACTTCTCGGCCACGTCGCTGGGGCTGTAGAAGAAGGTGATCTTGCTATCCAGAGCCGAGAGGACCATCGTCGTCGCCCCGCCAAGCACGATGAGGCCAAGCACTATGAGGACGCTCCGGCGCTGTTTCCGTGTCATCTCTTTCCAACCGCTCCCGTTATGACTGCAGCCCCAGCTGGCGCGCGGCGCTGTTGATGCGCTCCAGCGCGCTGGGGTCGTCCTTGAAATTCTCGCGCGCCGAGGCGGCGGCCTGCTCGGCTTCGCCCGACTTGCCCAGAACCGTGTAGGCGCGCATCAGGCGCAGCCAGCCGTCAAGGTCGTTGCCCTCTGCCTCCAGCCGTTCGGCGAGGCCGGCGACCATGTTCTCGATCATCTGGGCGCGCTCTTCGCGCGTCATGTCTTCCGCAGAGCGCATCATCTCGGGTGAAAGCGCCGGCGCGCTGCTGCCTGTCGGATCAAGTTGCTGCTGTACGACGGCCAGCCGCGTTCCGACCATCATACGCCACGGCGCGCCCTCCGGGCTGGCCTCAATGATTTTTCGATAGGCTTCAGCGGCCTGTTCGTAATTGCCGTCCTGCTCGTCGCTGACGGCCACCCAGAACTGCGCCTTGAGGCTTTCCGGGTTGCGCTGCAACGCCCGCTCGAAGGCCATGCGCGCGGTCTGGTTCACCTGGCCATTGTCGCGCAGCACCATCGCCTCGCCCAGACCTTCGAGCCGGGCGGCGCTTTCGCCGTTCAGGCGCAGCGCCTGTTGAAATGCGAAGACCGCGTCGTGGTACTGCTGCTGGCGCAGATAGACCGGCGCGATCACGTCCCAGCCCGCGCCGTCCTGGGGGTGCTCGCGGAGCCGCTCTTCCACGCGTTCCACCATCTCCGCAACGCGTTTAGCCTCGGGGGAGTTATCGAAGCGCGCCGCATAGGGCTGCTGCGGGATCGCGGGGCCGCCATAGATCAAATAACCGCCCAGCGCGAGCGCCGGCACCAGCACCGAAGCGAGGACCAGCGCGCGGTCATTGTCCTTGACGCTGCTGCTGGCTCCGCCGCCCTTCTCGCCTTTCTCCGCGCTGCGCAGAAGCCGGCGGCTTACCTCGATACGGGCGGCCTCGGCCTCGCTGTCGCTGATGATGCCGCGCGCGCGCTCATCCTCGATTTCGGCGAGTTGGGCCTTGTAAATCTGCGCGTCCGACTGCGCGGCGAGCGTCTGCTGCCCCTTGGGCCGCACCAACGGCAGACAGACGAAAGTGATAACGATTGCTGTAAGAACGGCCAGTACTGCCCAAAGGACCATCGCGCCTTGCTCATTTCCGCGTCACACGTTTGTAAAATATGAAATGATGAGCTTGAAGCGCAAGAGAAACCGGACGCGATTCAACGCGCTGGCGGCGAAAAGACGCGTTTTCGCCAGGGCTGCATGAGCCCCGGCGAAATCGCGTTTTCAGCAGGAAATAATCCGATTAACCGATTGAGCGCCAGCGGCCATCGTCGCCGCGGCAGGAGGTGCCGCTCAACACGTCCGGTTCGCCGTCGATATAGATGGTGTGCTCGTAATCGCGGCAGAGACGTCCGTCGCGGCGGTATTCGCGCTTTACGACAACCTCGCCGTGATGGCCTGATTCAGGGTTCCGCCACCCGCGCTTGCTGCCGACCTCTTCTTGTTCCAGCGCATAATATTCCGCCGCCGCCGCGTGACGCCTGTCCGCCTCGTCCAGCTTGCGGCCGATTTCGCTGCCCACGATGCCGCCGACAACCGCACCTGCGGCGGTCGCCAGCGCGCGGCCGGTGCCGGAGCCGAACTGGTTGCCCACGATCGCGCCGGTGACCGCGCCGATCACCGCGCCGGACTCCTGCCGGCTTGCACAACCAGCCAATCCAATGGTCAATACGGCGATTAGCGCCAGAATGATGCCGTTCCGCAAGATTGCCCCCGATCTGTCGTCCGCGTGACCCGAAATGGCTGGTCACGATTTGTTCACGATTACTCGCGCACCCAATTGCGATATTCTGTCATTTTTGCGGCGGTTCAGGCGCTTTGAACAGCCGGCAGGATCAACACCGCCCGCAGCCCGCCGAGCGGGGATTCCTCCAGCCGGAAGTCGCCTGAATACAGGTTCGCCAGATCGGCGACGATGGACAGGCCGAGGCCGGAGCCGGGCTTGTTCTCGTCCAGTCGGCGTCCGCGCTTCATCGCTTTTTCGCGCGCGCTCGGCGACAAGCCGGGGCCGTCGTCATCGACGCAAATGATCAGGAAGCGCCCATCGCCATTCCGCGGCGAGGCAGAGACCGCGACGCGGCCGCGCGCCCACTTACAGGCGTTGTCCATCAGGTTTCCGATCATCTCCTGAAGGTCCTGCTTCTCCCCCTCAAAATGCAGGTTGCCCGGACATTCTGCCGTCAGGTCAAGCTGGTTGTCTCTGTAGATCTTGGCGAGCGCGCCGCGCATGGTCTCGATAACGGGCTGGATCGCCGTCGCGCGCCCCACCGCGCCGGCGCGCGCTGCGACCCGCGCCCTGTCGAGATGGTGCGTAACCTGCTGGCGCATGATTTCGGCCTGCTCGCTGACCTTGCGCGCGAAGGGTTCGTCACGATCCCGCGCTTCATTGGTGATGACGCTCAGCGGCGTCTTGAGCGCGTGCGCAAGGTTGCCGACATGCGTGCGCGCGCGCTCGATGATCTGCTGGTTGGCACGGATCAGCGAGTTCAACTCCTTCTGCAGCGGCTGGATTTCGGCCGGCAGCTCGCCTTCCAGCGTCTCGGCGTCGCCCGAGCGAATCGCGGCAAGCCGCGCGCGGATGTCGCCCAGCGGGCGCAAGCCATAGCGTACCTGAATGAAGGTGGCGACCAGGAGCGCGACGCCCAGCGCGAAGAACGCCGCGATCAGCATGGTCGTGAAGCTCCACACCGACTCGTCGATCTCGCCCGCGTTTCCGGCAACCGCGAAGGTGTAAGCTCGCGCGTCCCCCGGTTCGGGGAAGATGATGTCGCGGGCGACCACACGGAGCAGTTCGCCATCAGGTCCCGTGATATAGGCGCGCTCGAATTCGCCGCCAGGCTCGGCGGCCGGCAGCGCCAGCGTTTCCGATACCAGCGATGCCGATTTCAGAAGCGGTTCGCCCTCGCCATCCGCCGGAGCGATCTGCCAGTACCAGCCCGAGGCCGGCAGCGAAAACAGCGGCTCGCCAAGCGACTCCGGCGCTTCGAGCGTCAGCCCGTCTTCGGTGCGGAAGGTCGAGCCGATCAGGTATCTGGCGTAGGTGTTCAGCCGGGAATCGAAGCTGTCCTCGATCGCGCCGCGATAGAGCGAGACGAGGACCACGCCAGTCGCGGGCAAGATCAGCAGGATGCAGGCCGCCGCCGCGGCCGAGAGACGGAACGCGAGAGAATTGCGCGTCATCACGGCTGGTGGCCGTCACCGGCATCCGCGAGGCGGTAGCCCAGCCCCCGCACCGTCTCGATCAGATGCGCCGGGATTTTCTTGCGCAGCCGGCCGACGAACACTTCGATGGTGTTGGAGTCCCGGTCGAAGTCCTGCTCGTACAAATGCTCGACCAGTTCCATGCGTGGCACAACGCGCCCGCGATGATGCATCAGGTAGCTGAGCAGCCGGAATTCCAGCGAGGTGAGCTTGACCGGCGCGCCGTCGCAGGTGACGCGGGCCGCGCGCGTGTCGAGCCGGAGCGGGCCGCACTCGATCTCCGAGCTGGCGAAGCCGGCCTGCCGCCGTGGCAGCGCGCGTATCCGCGCTAGCAGTTCC
>CAYYSM010000065.1:0-295 GCA_964474225.1 uncultured Hyphomicrobiaceae bacterium | reverse complement strand
ACGTAATCGTCCGCGCCGGCGTCCATCCCCGCGACCTTGTCGCTCCACCGGTCGCGCGCGGTGAGGATCAGCACCGGCATGTTGCGCTGCTCGCGCCGCCAGCGCTCCAGGATGCTCAGCCCGTCCAGCGTCGGCAGGCCCAGATCGAGGATCACCGCGTCGTAGGATTCCGTGTCTCCGAGGAAGTGGCCTTCTTCACCGTCAAGGGCGCAGTCGACCGCATAGCCGGCTTCCGACAGGGCGGTCTTGATCTGCCGGTTCAGGTCCTGATCGTCCTCGACCACCAGTATCCGCA
>CAYYSM010000064.1:0-9700 GCA_964474225.1 uncultured Hyphomicrobiaceae bacterium | reverse complement strand
CGCCACGCCATCGCGGAAGGCAAGCTCGACCTCGTCGGCATGACCCGCGCGCACATGGCCGACCCGCATATCGTCAAAAAGATCACCGAGGGCCGCGAGGACGATATCCGCCCCTGCGTCGGCGCGACCTTCTGCCTGGACCGCATCTACATGGGCGGCGAGGCGCTGTGCATCCACAACGCCGCCACCGGGCGCGAACTGGAAATGCCGCACGAGATCGCGCCCGCGACGGAGAAAAAGCGCGTCGTGATTGTCGGCACGGGCCCGGCCGGGCTGGAGGCGGCGCGCGTGGCCGCCGAGCGCGGGCATTCGGTCGTGGTGTTCGAGGCCGCGCCCGATCCCGGCGGGCAGATCCGCCTGACGGCGCAAAGCCCGCGACGGCGCGAGATGATGTCGATAATCGACTGGCGGATGGCGCAATGCACCGCGCGCGATGTCGAATTCCGGTTTAATTGTTGGGCCGAGGACGACGACGTGCTGGCCGAGTCGCCCGATGTGGTCATCATCGCGACCGGTGGCATGCCCCCCGACAACGTGCTGGAAGACGGAAACGAACTGGTGGTCTCAAGCTGGGACATCATCGCCGGCGATGCCAAGCCGGGCCGCAACGTGCTGCTCTATGACGATGCGGGCGACCACGCCGGCATGCAGGCCGCAGAGACGATCGCCAATGCCGGGGGGCATGTCGAGGTGATGACGCCGGACCGCAGCTTGGCGGCGGACGTCATGGGCATGAACCTGGTGCCCTACATGCGCGCGCTGCAGGACAAGGACGTGACCTTCACGCTGACCTACAGGCTGCACCGCGTCGAGCGGTCCGGGAACCAGCTCCGCGCGCATATCGGCAGCGATTACATGCCGCTGCATGAGACTCGGGAGTTCGACCAGATCGTCGTCAATCACGGCACGATCCCGCTCGACGACATCTATTTCGCGCTGAAGCCGGACTCCGCGAACGGCGGCGCGGTGGATTACGACGCGCTGGTCGCGGGCCGGCCACAGCCGGTGAATGGCGCCGACGGCTTCCAGCTTTATCGGATCGGCGACGCCGTATCCTCGCGGAGCACGCACGCCGCGATCTATGACGCGCTCCGGCTGGTCAAGGATATCTGAACGGTTCTCGTAGTCGATGACAGGGAAAAACGATGCTGCGTGATGCCGAAGTTCTCGCTGAACTGATGACGCGCAAGGCGGATCATACGCTGCCCCAGGCGTTCTACACCGATCCCGGCGTGTTCGACGCCGACATGCGCCACATCTTCTACCGGGAATGGCTGCTGGCCGGCTCTGTCGCGGAGGTGCCCAAGGCGGGCAGCTTCATCACGCTGCAGATCGGCGCGTATTCCGTCATCGTGGTGCGCGGCGCGGATGGCGAGGTCCGCGCGTTCCACAATAGCTGCCGGCATCGCGGCTCGCGCATCTGCCAAAAGGACAAGGGCAACGCGCCGAAGCTCGTCTGCCCGTATCACCAGTGGACCTATGAGCTGGACGGCCGGCTGATCTTCGCGCGCGACATGGGCCCGGACTTCGACTATTCGCAATACGGCCTGAAGCCCGTGCATTGCCGCCAGGCCGCCGGCCTCGTCTTCGTCTGCCTCGCGCCGGTCGCGCCGCCCTTCGATGCGCTTGCCGAGCAGGCCCAGCGCTTCGTCGGCCCGCATCGCCTCGACAAGACAAAGGTCGCCTATCAGAGCCGCATCGTCGAGAAGGGCAACTGGAAGCTGGTGATGGAGAACAACCGGGAGTGCTATCACTGCTCCGGCGCGCATCCGTCGCTGTGCCGCACCTTCGACGACAACCCGAACATCGCCGGCTCCGGCGAGGGCGAGGCGATGGAAGACCCGGCGATCACGGCGCACCACAAGCGCTGCGAGGGGGCGGGGCTGGCCTCGCGCTTCACGATCGACCCGGCGCACCAGTGGCGCTTTGTGCGTGTGCCGCTCGTCGGCACCTGCGAAAGCTACACGATGGACGGCAAGCTGGCCGTGAACAAGCTGCTGGAGGACATGCCGATCAAGCGCGCTGGCACGGTCCTGTTCTTCCATTATCCGAACTGCTGGAACCACTTCCTGTCGGATCACGCGCTGACCTTCCGCATGATGCCGATCAGCGCGACCGAGACCGAGCTGACCACGACCTGGCTCGTCCATGAAGACGCGCAGGAGGGCGTCGACTACGACCTGAAGCGCCTCACCGAAGTCTGGACCGCCACCAACGACGAGGACCGGAAAGTTGTCGAGGAGAACCAGCTCGGCGTGAATTCGCCCGCCTACGAGCCGGGGCCGTATTCGCAGGTTCAGGAGAGCGGCGTGATGCAGTTCGTCGACTGGTACGAAGCCACGCTGCGCGGCCGCCTCACCGGACGCACCGTGATCGCCGCGGAGTAGCCCGATGTCGATGATCCCCCTGCCGCGGGAAGACACGCCACCGTGGGACGACAGCGAGCCGCTGGAATGCGTGATGGTGATCCCCGAAGCGCCGAATGTGCGCACCTTCGCCTTTCGCGCGCCGTCGGGCCGGTGGTTCCGCTACAAGGCCGGGCAGTTCATCACGCTTGAGTTGCCAGTGCCGGGCGGGCCGCTGTACCGGACCTATACGATCTCCTCCAGCCCGTCCCGCTCGCTGTCGATCTCGGTGACGGTGAAGGCGCAAGATGACAGTCTCGGCACGCGCTGGATGATCGATAACCTGAAGCCGGGCGACCGTATCCGCGCCTACGGCCCGGCGGGCATCTTCACGCTGCCGCAGCAGCCGGACGGGAAATACCTGTTCATCGCGGCCGGCTCGGGCGTGACCCCGATGATGTCCATGACCGGCTACCTGTTTGACCGTGGCGAGCAGCCCGACGTGACGCTGATCGTCTGCGCGCGCCGCCCGTCCGAGTTGATCTTTCGCCGCCGGCTGGAGCACATGGCCGAGCGGATGCCGGGCCTGAAGCTGCATTACGTCGTTAGCGAGGAAGACCCCTACGACGTCTGGACCGGCTATCGCGGGCGCTTCAACCAGCTGATGCTGGGCCTGATGGCGCCGGACTACCTGGAGCGCGAGGTGTATTGCTGCGGGCCGGAGTCCTTCATGCAGTCGGTGCGCGAGATGCTCCACTCGCTTGGCTACGACATGGAGCATTACAAGCAGGAGAGCTTTCACGCGCCGGTCGAGACCGAGGAAGAAGCGCCGGAGATCGACGACGTCGTGCCGCAGGAAGAAGCGAAGGCCGAGATCGTCTTCGCCGAGTCCGGCCAGACCGCCGCGTGTCTGGAAACCGACACCATCCTGCAGGTCGCGCGCAACTCCGGTCTCGTGATCCCCTCAGGCTGCACCTTCGGCGTCTGCGGCACCTGCAAGGTGAAGAAGCGCGCCGGCGAGGTGCACATGGTGCATAACGGCGGGATCAGCGAGGAGGACATCGAAGCGGGCTATATCCTCGCTTGTTGCTCCAACCCGATCGGCCGCGTCGAGGTCGAGGCGTAGCGGCCGCGCCGCTGCTCCCGCTGCGGGCATAAATCGCGCTCTGCCCAATAGCCTGATATGCTCCCTTGTGGGTTCAGGGAATTCGCGGGAGGGCCTGATGGCGAGCGAGAAAGCGCGGCGGGCGCGGGGGCTTCTGCGTGTGGTGATGTCCGCCGTACTGTTGCTGACGGCGATCTTAATTTTTGCGTCGTCGTTCAACCTCGATCCGCTCGCGGAGCAACTCTGGCCGATCCTGATGCTAGGGTGGGCGGTGCTGATCGCGCTTGCCGTCTACACGGCCTGGCGGATCCCCGAGGCGATGGACAGCGAGTCGAACATCGGAAGGCGACGGCGCGCGCGGGGTCACCCATCCCCGACCGATCGCGACTGTGGCGACGCGGGCGGCGACGGCGGCGGGTAGCGGCCGGGGCGCTTGGCCCCAGCCGCGTGAGCTTGCTTACTCGAACGTCGTGATTTCGATGCGGTCGAAATAGGTGATCGTCTGCCCGACCCGGCCGTAATGGCCGCCCCAGGTGCCAGCATGCAGCGCCGGCTTGCCCTTGGGCCGCAGCACGAGAAGCTCGTCGGTCGTGAAGGTGGAGGGCGCTTTCTCGTTGGGCGTCCAGCCGTTCAGTTCGAGCCGCGCCGCGAATTTGCGCCCGCGGCGCTGCAGGATGAGGCGTCCGCCCTTGTTCTCGACGTTGGCGAGCACCTCGTCCATGTTGAAGCGGCGGGGGCAGCACGCCCCGGTCGCGACGCGCACACGCTCCCGCGTCACATCACCGTCGATGACCTTTTTCACCTGCAGGTAAAGGACATTGTTGGACGAGCCGTCCCGGAGAAGGTGCGCGGAAACAAGATCATCGCGGCTGTCGTGGATGGCGATCTCCATGCTGGCGCGCATCGCCTGATCGAACTCGCTGGTGAAATCAACCGCCAGATCGAAATCGCCGCGCGGCAGCTCCTCGTTCCAGCGGAAGACGTTGTTCGGCTCGTTATTGGTCAGGCTCGCCGCGCCCGATGTGGCTGTCAGCAGAACGCCATCTTCGACGATGTAGGATTCCGGATCGGGACTGAGCACTTCCCAGCTTTCGCCGAGTTCGCGCCCGTCGAAATCATCCGAAGCGATGG
Source organism: uncultured Hyphomicrobiaceae bacterium (assembly GCA_964474225.1). Lineage (GTDB taxonomy): Bacteria > Pseudomonadota > Alphaproteobacteria > Rhizobiales > Rhodomicrobiaceae > Dichotomicrobium. Next base: position 5,119 of record CAYYSM010000064.1, on the reverse strand, counting down.
CCGTGGCTTGCGGCTTGGGCGGCTCGACCGCCTTGAGCAGCGCGGTACGCAGGCCCTCGGCATCTTCCGCGGCCATGTACATGCCGCCCGTGTTGTCCGCGACGCAGGACACCGCCGCGCCCTGGTCGTCCGACAGGCCGAAGCCAACCACATGCGCCGTGAATTCGATGCCGTCAGCTTCCAGCTCGCGGGCCAGCGCGCACGGATCGCCGCCGCAGGACTCCACGCCGTCGGTGACGACGATCACGGTCGCGGGGTCGGACTGAAAGCGCAGGCCGTCGGCGGCCCGCCGCACGGCGTCGGTCAGCGGCGTTTTGCCGCGCGGGCGCATCGCGTTGACCGCCTCGACCACGGAGGGGGCCATGGCCTGCGCGGGCGCGACGATCGTTTCGATATCGCCGCAGTCGCCGGTGCGGCGGTGGCCATAGGCCATCAGGCCGATCCGGTTGGCCGGCGGAAATCCGGCAAGCACGTCCTCAACAGTTTCCTTGGCGATCGACATCTTGGTTTGCCCCTCGATCCGCCCGCGCATGGAGCCAGAGGCATCGAGCACGAGCATGATCGCCGCATGATCGTCGCTGGCCGATGCCGGCGGCGACAGGGGCGGCACGGCCATCACGGCGGCGGCCGCAACGGCCCAGACCCAGACAAAAAAGCGCATGAAAATCTCCCCTTATTCGAAGCGCGCGCAATATCCTTTCCCCGCACGGCGGGCAAGGTCTCAGGGCTGTTGATGAGAGTCAATTCGAAGATTGGGAGGTAGCGACCGCGCGGTTTCGCCAGTCCGAGCGATCAGAATCGCAGGACGCGCATCCACCGGGCGATGTTGATGAGGCTGATGAGCGCGCCGGCCACGTAGGTCAGGGCCGCGGCGCGCAGGATGCCGCGTGCGGCGGGCATGTCGCGCTCCGGGATATACTGTCCAGCCTGGAGCACGCGCAGGGCCCGCTTGAAGCTCGCATCGAACTCCACGGGCAGCGTCGTGACATGGATCAGAACGGTGTAGGCGAGCAGGGTGAGCCCGGCGGCGATCTGGAAGAGCATCCCGGCTGGATGCTTGACGACCACCGCCATGATCGGCGCGGCGATCATCACGAAAACGCCGACGCGCTCGACCATCGCGCCGGTCTTTGCCAGCCGCGTGCGCGCGACCAGCGGCGGATATTTGGTCGCGTCCTGCATCGCATGGCCGACCTCGTGCGCGGCGACCGTTACCGCCGTCAGCGACCGGCCGGAGAAATTGTCCGGGGTAAGCCGCACCGCCTTGGCCTCCGGGTCGTAATGATCGCCGATATTGGTCTCTTCGACGCGGACTTCGCGCAGCTTCATTTCGTCGAGCAGATGCCGCGCGAACTGCCCGCCCGTGCCGGGGAAGTCCGGCCGGTCGACGCTATGGCGTTCCATGACCGCGCGCACCCACAGCTGGGGCAGTGTCGCCAGCGCCAGGAGAAGGATCAGCGCGAGAATTGCAACGACCACCGCTGTCTGAACTCCCCGCTGTCAGTCTCTGATCTCGGCGTCGATTGAAAAATAGCCCGGCCGGGTGCGAGGCACCCAAGCGGGCCGGCCTTGGGAGCGAGGCGGAGCGCGATGCTCCGCCCGCCTCATTCAGTGCAGGCTCACGACCCGAAGTTCCTGCTCCTTGGCATTCGCCACGGCGCCAGGGTGGCTGTCCGCAAGCGCGATCGGCGTGCCGTCGGCCGCGTGCACGGCATAGAGGTCCACGCCTTCCGGCACATCCTCAAGCTGCGGAAACAGCTTCTTCATTTCCTTGACCTTGACCGCCTTGATGTAGGCGATCTCACCACCGCCGAGGACCGCGAATTCCTGGGCGCTCATGACCCGGTCAAACTTCTCGGTTTCGTTCAGATGGTTTGCCATAGCAATCTACCTCCTTCATAGCCGGAGCGCATGGTCCCTCCTTGGAGGGCTTGCCGACTAATCTCGGTCATGCCGATTATAGCCGGATCTCGTCGCGCTGGCGGTGCGACTCGGCAACGCTTCGCGAAACTGTCATTGCGCCTGCCCTGGCGTCTCGATCGGGATGCTCTGGGCGGCCGATTCCGCGTTCGGTCTGACCAGCTCGATCGACAGCAGCCCGTTCTCCAGGACGGCGCGCCGGACCTCGATCCCCGCTGCGAGGACGAAATGGCGGCGGAACTGCCGCGCGGCAATGCCTCTGTGCAGGAAAGTCTTGTCGGAGTCATCCGCCTGCGCGCCCGCGACAGTGAGCCGGTTGCCCTGCAGCGTAATGTCGAGTTGAGCGGGCGTGAAACCGGCCACGGCGAGCGTGATGCGGATGAAGTCGTCGCCGCTTTCGCCGTGCTTCGTGTGTTCGACGTTGTAGGGCGGGTAACCTTCATTCCCCCCTTTCGGCTGCCGGCTGATGACCTGATCCAGTTCATCGAACCCCAGGTACAGCGCGCTGCCGAACACCGACATACGCGACATGTCTCTGCCCTCTAGGTCTTCAGCGACCATGCGCGTCGGTCGCAAGAACGCCGCGTCTGCGCACGTTCTGCCGGTCCATTATGGCACCGGCTTCACCGCAAGATATGGGCGCAATTGAAAAGCTTTCAAGCTGGCCTGAAACGGCGCGATTTGCCGCCGAAACGCGTTGCGAACGGGCGAGCGGACGCCTATTGTCCGTGCAAGATCAAGACTATTTTTCAGCTTATTGAGGGATCGACCGATGGCTTATGGACCGGCACCGAGGCACCAGACCGTCCCCGTCAACGTCGGCGGCGTGACAGTGGGCGGCGGCGCGCCGATCGTCGTGCAATCCATGACGAACACCGATACCGCCGACGTGCAGGGCACCGTGCAACAAGTGGCCGAGTTGGCGCGGGCCGGTTCGGAGGTCGTGCGCATCACGGTCGATCGCGACGAGGCCGCGGCGGCGGTGCCGCATATCCGCGATCGCCTGATGGCGCGCGGCGTGGAGGTGCCGCTGGTCGGCGACTTCCATTACATCGGCCACAAGCTGCTGGCCGACCACCCCGCCTGCGCCGAGGCGCTCGAAAAATACCGCATCAACCCCGGCAATGTCGGCTTCAAGGACAAGCGCGACAGGCAGTTCTCGCAGATCATCGAGATGGCACTGCGCTACGACAAGCCGGTGCGCATCGGCGTCAACTGGGGCAGCCTCGATCAGGAGCTGCTGACACGGCTGATGGACGAAAACGCCGAGTCCCAAGAGCCGCTGTCGGCCCAGGGCGTGCTGCATGAGGCGATGGTGCAGTCCGGCCTGTTGTCCGCCGAGCGCGCGCAGGAGCTTGGGATGCCGGCGAACAAGATTGTGCTGTCGGCCAAGGTGAGCCAGGTGCAAGACCTTGTCGCCGTCTACACGATGCTTGCCGAGCGGAGCAATTACGCGTTGCATCTGGGCCTGACCGAGGCGGGCATGGGCTCAAAGGGCATCGTCGCCTCGACGGCCGGGATCGGCGTCCTGCTGCAGCAGGGGATCGGCGACACCATCCGCGTCTCGCTGACGCCCGCGCCGGGCGAGGCGCGCACGCGCGAGGTCGAGGTGGCGCAGCAGATCCTTCAGGTCATGGGCCTGCGCACTTTCGTGCCGGTTGTGGCGGCCTGTCCGGGCTGCGGCCGGACGACCAGCACGCTGTTCCAGGAACTGGCGCGCGACATTCAGGACCATCTGAACGCGTCGATGCCAGAGTGGCGCGAGAAGTATCCGGGCGTCGAGACACTGAACGTGGCGGTGATGGGCTGCATCGTGAACGGACCGGGCGAATCCAAGCACGCCGATATCGGCATCAGCCTGCCGGGAACGGGCGAAAGCCCGGCCGCGCCGGTCTTCGTCGACGGCAAAAAGGTCGCCACGCTGCGCGGGCCGAGCATCGCCGACGATTTCAAGGCGATGGTCGCGGACTATATCGAGCGGCGCTTCGGCCAGGGCGGGCAGGACGAAACCAAGCGCTCCGCCTGAACCATGCGCCCTTAAGCCGCCGCCTCACCCGCCCCGGCCGTCACTGGAAGCTCACGCTCGGCAGCCATGTCACGATGCCGGGGAACGTGAACACCAGCGCCAGCCCGATCAGCTGCAGGATAATGAAGGGCACCACGCCCTTGTAGATATCGATCACCGTGATCTCCGGCGGAGCCACGCCCTTTATGTAGAATAAGGCGAAACCCACCGGCGGCGTGAGGAACGAGGTCTGCAGGCATACCGCAAACAGGATCGTGAACCAGACGAGATCGAATCCCAGCGCCTGTACGACCGGCGCGACAAGCGGCAATACGATCAGGGTGATCTCCACCCAGTCCAGAAAGAAACCCAGCAGGAACACCACCAGCAGGATCACCATCAGGATGCCCGTCGGCTCCAGCGGCAGACCGAGCAGCGCGTCTTCGATCACGCGGTCGCCGCCCAGACCGCGCAGCACCACGGCAAACGCGGTCGCGCCCAGGAAGATGGCGAAAATGAACGCGGTGGTGCGCGTCGTCTGCTTGATCGAGTCCTTGAGCACCTTGAAGGTCAGTCGCCGGTTCAGCGCCGCGAGCAGCAGCGCGCCCGCCGCGCCGACGCCGGAGGCTTCCGTCGGCGTGGCGAAGCCGAAGAAAATCGAGCCGAGCACCGCGAGGATCAGCGCGGCCGTCGGTACGACCGCCTTCACGACGTTCCAGACCACGCCCCAGGTGATCTTCGGCAGATCGTCGGGCAGCGGCGCGCTGCGCGGGCTGACATAAGCCAGCCCCAGCACATAGGCGACATACATTGCGCCGAGCATCAGACCAGGGAACAGCGCGCCGAGGAACAGGTCGCCGACCGAGGCTTGCGGCGTCGCCAGCCGGTCCGCCATCAGCACCAGCATGATCGACGGCGGGATCAGGATGCCCAGCGTACCTGTGGCGCAGGACGTGCCGACTGCCAGCGATTTGGAATAGTTGTTCTGCATCATCACTGGCAGCGACAGCATCCCGAGCAGGACGACGGATGCGCCGATGATGCCCGTGGTCGCCGCCAGCAGCACGCCGATCACGATCACCGTCACCGCGTAGCCGCCGCGCACTGCGCCGAACAGCTTCACCATATTATTCATCAGCTTTTCGGCGACGCCCGACTGGTCGAGCATGATGCCCATGAAGATGAACATGGGCA
>CAYYSM010000063.1:0-9795 GCA_964474225.1 uncultured Hyphomicrobiaceae bacterium | reverse complement strand
ATCGAGGTGAAGGCGAAATCGTGGGCCGAGCGCGTCTGCGCCTCGGCAGGGATCGTCGCCGCAGGGGCGGCCGTCATCACCCCGAAAAGGGCGATTGCTGCGGAAAGCTGTTTCTTCATGGCGTCCATCCGTTTCTGGAAAACTCACATGCGTTACGCTCGGATCGCCGCCGCGGTTCGCCTCACGAGCGGACCATCGCGATGGCGATCCCGTCATGGCCCTTCTGGCCGACCATCTGGGTGACGACCGCCTCGACCCGGCTGTCCTTCGCCAGCGCATCGTTGAAGGCCTGAACGCCCTGCACCATCGAGTCGTTCGAAGTGGCATCCAGCACGCGGCCATTGCGGACGACGTTATCCGCGATAATGAGCGCGCCGGGGCGGCACAGCTTGATCGACCAGTCGAGATAGCCCGGATAGTTTTCCTTGTCCGCGTCGATGAAGACCATGTCGAAGGGCGGCTCTCCGCGGTCGTCCAGCTCGCTCAGCGACGCCAGCGCCTCGCCCACGATGATCTCCACCCACGGCCCCACGGCCGCGCGGTCCAGGTTTGCCCGCGCGACGCCGGCATGTTTCGGCTCGTATTCCAGCGTCACGACATGCCCGTCTTCGGGCAGCGCCCGCGCCAGCCAGGTGGTGCTGTAGCCGCCCAGCGTGCCGATCTCCAGGATGCGGCGCGCGCCGGTCAGCTTCGCCATCAGATACAGATACTTGCCGAGGACCGGTGACACCGCGATATCCGGCAGTCCGGCGGCTTCGGCGGCGGCCATCGCGGCATCGAGCGCCGGGTCGTCCACGATGAAGTGATCGGCGATATAGGCGTCGACATCCTTGAACAATTGATAATCAGCCATTTTTCCTCCTGACAGGCGGCTCGATCATTCCGGGGCCGGAGCGGCGCGGTTGACGTTAGCGTAAATCGGTCTTTCAGCCCCGGTAAAACTGCCATAATGTAACATCAAAGCCGCGACAATCGTTGCAAAAACCGGCGATAGCAACCGGCCGGTTCAATCTTGGAGGGAGGAATGGCTTCAATTCTGGAGGGAGGCATGGACCCGATCTGGCTCAATAGCTACCCGCCCGGCATGCCGCGCGAGATCGACCCCGACAAATACCGTTCCATCGGCGAAATGTTCTCCGAAAGCGCAGCGCGTTATGCGGATTATCCTGCCTTCACTTGCATGGGCAAGACCCACACATTCGCCGAGATTGACCGGCTCTCGCGGGCTTTCGCTGCGTATCTGCAGGGCGAGCTGGGGCTGGAGCGCGGCGCGCGCGTCGCGATCATGATGCCGAACACCCTGCAATACCCCATCGCGATGCTCGGCATCCTGCGCGCTGGCTACACAGTCGTGAATTGCAACCCGCTATACACGCCCCGCGAACTGGGCGGGCAGCTGGCGGATTCCGGCGCGAAGGCGATTGTGATTGTCGAGAACTTTGCGCACACGCTGGAGCAGGTGCTCGACAAGACGGATGTGGAGCATGTGATCGTCACCCGGCTCGGCGACATGCTCGACTTCCCCAAGGCGGCCGTCGTCAATCTGGTGGTCAAGCGCGTGAAGAAGATGGTGCCGCAGTGGAACATCCCGGGCGCGCTGTGGTTCAAGGAGGTGCTGTCGGCCGGGGTCAAGCGCAGCTTTCACCCCGTCGATGTCGGGCCGGACGACCTGGCCTTCCTGCAATATACGGGCGGCACCACGGGCATCCCGAAAGGCGCGATGCTGACCCACCGCAACATGATCGCCAATCTCGAACAGGCCCACGCCTGGATCAAGCCGCATGTGCGCGAGGGGCAGGAAGTCATTGTTACCGCGCTGCCGCTCTATCACATCTTCGCACTGCTCGCGAACTGCCTGACCTTCATGAAGATCGGCGCGAAGAACGTCCTCATCACCAACCCTCGGGATATCCCCGGCTTCGTCAAGGAGCTGAGCAAGGAGCCGTTCACCACGCTGACCGGTGTCAACACGCTGTTTAACGCCCTGCTGCACAACGAGGATTTCCGCAAGCTGGATTTTTCCGCGCTACGGCTCACGCTTGGCGGCGGCATGGCCGTGCAGAAGCGGGTCGCCGAGGAGTGGAAGAAAGTGACCGGCGTTCCGCTGGTCGAGGCCTATGGCCTGACCGAGACCTCTCCGGCGGCAACGATCAACCCGCTAGAGATCGAGGATTATAACGGCTCGATAGGCTTGCCCATCCCCTCGACCGAGGTTTCGATCCGCACGCCAGGCGGCGAGGAAGTGGGGATCGGCGAGCCTGGTGAACTCTGCATTCGCGGTCCGCAGGTGATGAAGGGCTACTGGCAGCACCCGGACGAAACCGCGCTGGTGTTCACCGATGATGGCTTCCTGCGCACCGGCGACATGGCGAAGATGGACGACAGGGGCTTCATCTATATCATCGACCGCACCAAGGACATGATCAACGTCTCCGGCTTCAACGTTTATCCGAACGAGATCGAGCTAGTGATCGCCTCGCATCCCGGCGTGGTCGAAGCCGGCGTGGTCGGCATTCCCGACGAGCAGTCCGGCGAGATCGTGAAGGCGGTCGTGGTCAAGAAGAGCCCCGACCTCACCGAGGACGACATCATCGCGTTCTGCCGGGAGCAGATGACGCCTTACAAGGTGCCTCGCCAGATCGAGTTCCGCGATGAACTGCCGAAAACGGTCGTCGGCAAGATTCTGCGGCGGGAGTTGCGCGAGAGCGCCTGATCTGTCGCCTATCCGCCACAGTCCTGGCGGAACCGTCCCGCATGCCGTGGACCGCAAGTCCGCCCGATGGTACCAATAATTTGGGTAGTCGTGTTGGATGCGTATCGGCATGCGTAGATGGGGGGCACTTGCGGGAATTGGCGCGCGCCAGAGGGCGATGCTGAGCGCATCAGCCGTCGTGCTGCTATGTTTGTTGCTGCTTGGCGGGGCACACCCGGCAAGCGCGCACAAGGACTGCGCGCATACCGCTTTCTCCCAAACCTATGACAACGCAACGAGCTGTGTGGCGTGCAAGCGCGCTCTGCGGCCGAGCCGCGCGCTAACCTCGCGCGCCGACGAAGCGGACATCGCGGCAACGCCGCCTGCACAGCGCTGGACTATGGCGCAGGCGCTGGCCGCGTCGCCTCCCTGGGTGGCCGGCCGGCCGCAGGCGCATGTCCGCGCGACAGGTGTGATGCGCCTCGGCAACGTGGTGTTGCTGAATTAAGACAAGCCGGCCCCGCGCCCAGGCATAGCAAAGCCTCGCGCGGGACGTCGGCAAGAGCTCTGTAATATCTGCTTGTTATTTTTGGTGTTCCGGCTCGCGGTCCCCGCCGCATAAATTCAAGAGGTGGCTTAGAATGAGACAGATGTTCGTCTGGGTCGCAGCGGTTGCCCTGTGCACGGCTGCGTTCACGACTGCTCCGGCGGTCAACAGTCCCGTATCTGCGCAGTTTTCGTCGTTTTTTTCCTTCAGTTCGGCCTCTGGCCGCCACATGGTGTCGTTCTCCAAGCGGTACAGCCCGGGAACGATCATCGTCAGTTTCGGCGACCGGCGCTTGTATCATGTGCGCTCGCGCGGCCGCGCTATGAGCTATCCCATCGCCGCGCCGCGCCCGGAAGCGCGGTGGGGCGGCACCCTGCGCGTCTCCGCAAAGCGCGTGAACCCTGGCTGGACGCCGACCCCGCGCATGCGCCGCGAAGACCCGACGCTGCCGGCTTATGTGCCGGGCGGGCATCCGCGCAACCCGCTGGGCAGCCGCGCGCTGTATCTCGGCAGCACGCTTTACCGCATCCACGGCACGGACGCGCCGCAGCTCATTGGCCGTCAGGTGTCCAGCGGCTGCATCCGTATGCACAATTCGCATGTCGAGGAGCTTTATCGTAAGGTGGGCGTAGGCACCCGGGTCATCGTGACCTCGCGCCGCTTCAGCACCTCGACGATCGCCAGCTCGCCTTCGCGGAGCTTCGGTTCGAGCGGTTCATCGTCCCGCGATTGGGATCCGTTCAACCGGAATTTCTGAGAGAGTTGACCGGCGGCGGGCGCTCGGCCCGCCCCGGCCCTTATGACCTGCCTCAAACCGCCGCGCGCTCAAGCGTTGGCACGAGCTTCTCGATCACCTTGGCGGAACTGAGCACGCCCGGCATTCCCGCGCCAGGATGCGTGCCCGCGCCCACCAGATAAAGACCCCTCGGTCCTTCGGCGCGATTGTGGAAGCGGAACCAGGCCGACTGGGTGAAGTGCGGCGCAACGGAAAAGCCCGCCCCTGCTTCGCTGAGATAGTCGTGCTTGAAGTCGGCGGGCGTCATGTAGAAGTCCGCCGTGATGGTCTCCTTCAGCCCCGGCAGCATGGTCTGATCGAGCGCGTCGACGATGCGCTGCTGCAGGCGCGGCCCCTCCACCTCCCAGTCGAGATCGCCGTCCAGGTTCGGCACCGGGCAGAGCACGTAGAACGAGTCGCAGCCCTCCGGGGCGAAGCTTGGATCGGTCGCCGTCGGCCGGTGAACGTAAAGCGAGAAGTCGTCAGCGAGTTTCTTCTTCTTGAAAATCTCGTCCAGCAGTTCCCGGTACCGCGCGCCCAGCCAAATGGTGTGATGCGCGACATCCGGGTACTGCTTGCGCGTTCCGAAATAGAGCACGTACAGCCCCATCGACTTGCGCATGTATTTGGTCTTGAGACGCGCGCCCCAGCGGCGATCCTTGTCATCCAGCATGTGCCGGTAGAGGTGCAGCGGGTCGGCGTTCGACACGATCACGTCGGCGCTCACCGTCTCGCCGCCGTCCAGCCGCACGCCGCTCACGCGCCCGTTGGCCGTCTCGATCTTGTCGACGGTGGTGCCGAGCCGGACCTCGACGCCTTCTTCCTCCATGAGCTTGTGCAGCGCATCGACAATCGCGCCAGTGCCGCCCATCGCGAAATAAACGCCCCATTTGCGCTCAAGGTAATGGATCAGCCCGTAGATGCTGGTGGTGTCGAACGGGCTGCCGCCGACGAGCAGCGGCTGGATCGAGAACGCCTGCCGGATTTTTTCGTTCTTCAGGTGCTTGGAAATGAGCTGCCAGACCGTGTTGTGGCTCTTCAGGCGCACCAGCGTCGGAATCTGGCGGATCATCGTCAGCGGGTTATGGAAAGGCTGATCGGCGAGCCGGGTGAAGCCGGCATCGAACAGCTTTTCGGAGTGCTCCAGAAGCCTGAGATAGCCGTCGGCGTCCGCCGGCTCGAACTTGCGGATTTCGCCCAGCGTATCCTCGATCGTGCCGCCATAGTCGAAAGTGCTGCCGTCTGGGAAGCGGAAGCGATACCAGGGATCGAGCGGCACCAGCGTGAGGTAGTCCTCCAGCCGCTTGCCAAACAGCTCGAACAGCTCGCGGAACAGGAAGTCGGCGGTGATGACGGTTGGTCCGGCATCGTGGCGAAAGCCGTCGCGCTCAAACACCTGCGCCCGGCCACCGCAGCGCGGGGCACGGTCGATAAGCGTGACGCCATAGCCCTTGGCGCGCAGGCGCAGCGCCGCGGCTATGCCGCCGAAGCCCGCGCCGACCACCACAGCACGGCCTTTGCCGCCGGTGCTCACATGCGGCGGGTCGATGACCTCCGCCCCGCCATTCATCCGATCGGTCGCAATGTCCATGTCAGCTTTCTCCCGGGCCTTCGCTGCCCGGGCCCCCCGGTTGAATAAGACGCGCCTGCTTGAGGTCGGCGAGTGTGTGGCTGCCCGTGCAGAAGCAGGCCACGCGCAGCGCGCCGATGACGCCATGAAAGTGTTCGACCACGGCCTCGGCCGATGTCAATGCGGCATCGAGGACTCCGGCCGCCGTACCGGCAAGGTCCGCGCCGAGCCGGATCGCCCGCGCCACGTCCAGCCCGTTGCGGATGCCGCCAGAGGCGATGATTGTGGCCTCGGGACACAGGCGGCGCGCATCGGCAATGGCATAGGCCGTCGGGATGCCCCAGTCCGCGAACGGCTCGGCCGCCGCCCGCGCCACCGGGTTCTCGATGCGTTTGGCCTCCACAGCGGCCCAGCTTGTCCCGCCGGCCCCGGCGACATCCACCGCCGCCACGCCGGCATCGACCAGCTTGCGCGCCAATACGCCGGAAATCCCTGCGCCGACCTCCTTAACGATGATCGGCACATCGGCCATGCGCGCGAGCATCTCGATCTCGCCGAGCAGGCCCGACCAGTTGCGGTCGCCGCCGGGCTGTAGCGCCTCCTGCAGCGGATTGACGTGGATGATAAGCGCATTCGCGCCGATCATCTCCACGGCGCGGCGCGCGGCGTCCGGCCCGTCCCAAGTCTTGAGCTGCGCCGCGCCGAAGTTCGCGAGGATGGGCGCGTTGCCGGCCTTCTCGCGCAGGCTGCGGTCGAAGCCGGCCATTTCCCCGGTGTCGATCGCCACGCGCTGCGAGCCCACAGCGAAGGCGATGTTCAGCTCCCGCGCCGCCTCGGCCAGATTGGCGTTGATCTGCGCCGCGCGGTCCACCCCGCCGGTCATGGAGCTGATGAGCAGCGGCGCGCCCAGTTCATGCCCGAGAAAAAGTGTGGACACGTCCACATCGTCCATGTCCATTTCGGGCAGGGCCACATGTTCGAAACGCACAACGTCAAGGCCCGTCGCGCCAGGCGTTCCGGCTGCCGCGCCGCTGAGTACGATGTTGAGGTGCTCGTCCTTGCGTGTGACTATGTCGGCCATGAGCTTCAGGCGATCCGGCGCGGCGGGCTCGTCATCAGCCCGGCAGAGAAATGAACTGATATTCCAGCACGCGCGTTATTACGACGGACATTCGCTGGCGGTTCCCGTCCGATCGCATTAAAACAGGAGCAGCGCCCATCAGGGCAAGACGGGAAGACGCCGCCGAAGGCAGTGCGATGCACCAACATATTCATAACGTGGTTTCACAGATCGGAAAAGAGATCGACGCCGCCTTGGAAAAGGCGGTTCCCGAAACCACGGTTCCGGGTCGTGATCTGACCACGGCCATCCGCCATAGCCTATTGGCGCCGGGCAAACGCGCACGGGGCGTGCTGCTGCTGCTGGCCGCCGGGCACGGGCAGACGGAACGGCCGGAAGCCTTCGCGCCCGCCTGCGGGATCGAGATGGTGCATGCGGCCTCGCTGATATTCGACGACCTGCCGGCGATGGACGACGCCACGCTGCGCCGCGGGCGGCCGGCGAATCACTGCGAATTCGGCGAGGCGACGGCGATCCTGGCGGGCATCGCGCTGCTGAATGAGGCGTTTGCGGTCATCAGCGCGGAAGGCCGGCTCGACGGGGATTGCCGTTCCGACCTGACGCGGATGCTGAGCGACGCGATCGGGCTGAAGGGGCTGGTTGCGGGGCAGTTCGCCGATCTGCACGCCAAAGCGCCGATGACTGTGGAAGAAATCGAGACGATTCATGCCCGCAAGACCGGCGCGCTGTTCGCCGCCGCCGCACAGATGGGCGGACGCGTCGCCGGACGCCCGTCGGAGGATGTGGAGGCGTTGCGCGATTTCGGCATGAGTATAGGCGTGGCGTTCCAGACCTTCGATGATCTGCTCGACGCCGTCAGTTCGCGCGAGAGCGCGAGCAAGACGGTGGGCCATGATGGCGAGAAACCCACGCTGGTGCGCCTCAAGGGCGTGGAGGCCGCAGAGGAAGCGGCCCGCGCCGGGATGGAGCGGGCGATGGCGCAGGTGAGCGAGCTCGGGGCGGATGGCCAGCTGCTGGCGCAGTTCGCCGGTCAGCTCGCCGATATCCTCTGCGCCAAGATGAAACAGCGTCCCGAAAGCGGGACCGATACCGCGAGCATGTCCTGACAGTGTCACGATCTCGAGCCGATCTGGCGACCCGGACGCCATCCACAGGCGACCCCTCTGCCGTTGCCGAAGCGCGCCCAGCCCCTCGGCCGCGGCCTTCTGAATCGCGCGTGCCGGAACAGACGGCCGCCCCGGTGTCAGAGGCTCTGCTGCATGTCGAGGACGCTCACTATGCCTATGGCAGCCGACAGGTCTTGCGCGGGGCGAACCTGAACGCCTATCCGGGCGAAATCCTCGTGCTGCTCGGGCGCAACGGCGCCGGAAAGTCAACGCTGGTCAAGGCGATCACCGGGCGCGTCGCGCTTTCGGGCGGAAAGCTGACGGTCGCCGGGCACAATCCGCGCCAGACGCCTGCCGCGCGCCGTGAAATCGGGCTGGTCCCGCAGCAGCTCGCGATCTTTGACAAGCTGACCCCGCGCGAGAACCTGACCGTCTTCGGCCGGCTGATGGGCGTTGCGCCGGACAAGCTGAATGACCTCGCCGACGGCCTGCTGGAGCGCATCGGCCTGACTTCACGGGCAAATGATCCGGTGCGCTCCCTCTCGGGCGGCATGAAGCGGCGCGTGAACATCGGCGCGGCGCTGATGCACGAGCCGAAGCTTCTGATCCTTGACGAGCCGACCGTGGGCATCGATACGCGGGCGCGCGAGGACATTTCGGACATGCTTCATCAGCTGCGCGACGAGGGCCTCGCGATCCTGCTCACCACCCACGACATGGAGGAAGCCGAGGCGCTGGCCGACCGCGTGGCGATCATGGTCGACGGGCAGATCATGGCAAGCGGCGCGCCGGATGCGCTGGTCCGCGAATATTTCGGCGACCGCATGGAGATTTCCGTAACGGCGGCGCGGCCGCTCGACGCGGCCATGGAAGCCGAAGAATGCGCGGCGTTGCGGGCCGCGGGTTTTACCGTTGATCCGCGCAGCAACGCCGTGCGCGGCCTGATCGAACTCAGCGGCGACGACCTGCCGCGAGTGTTCCGCACGCTGCTGGCCGACAAGCCGGAGGCGCAGGAAATCCGCGTCCGCCGGCCGGGCCTCGATACCCTCCTGAACTATTTCGCCGATCAGGGGTCGCAGCCATGAGAATGGCCGCCTTCCGCGTGATGCTGCTCAACCTGATCCGCGATCGCGGCGCGCTGGCCTCGGCCTTCGTGCTGCCGGCGACCGTGTTCGTGATCTTCGCGATGATCTTCGCGGGGACGGTGGGCGGCACCATCAATCTCAAGATCGCGGTGGCCGACGAGCGCCAGAGCGAAGCCTCCGCGAAGCTGATCGCGGCGATCTTCGACCGGTCCAGCCTGAGCCAGACGACGACCGATGACCGCTTGTCCCCCGCGGAGGTGCGCGAACTGGTGCGGACCGGCGCGGCGGATGTCGGCCTCATCATCCGCGAGGACGGCGGAGCGCTCGACAAGCCGGGTGAGAGCGCGTCCGCGCCACTGCAGATTGTTGTCGATCCCGCGCGCGAAATCGCGGTGTCGATCTTCGAGGGCGCGCTGAATGAGGCGTATTTCGAGGCGTTCCCGCGCGCGCCGCTGCATAGCGCCGCCGAGGAGTTGGGCCGCAACGTACTGCGGCTGACCGAATCCCAGACGCAGGAGCTTGGCGCGCGCATCGACGCTGCGCCCGCGCCGGCAGAGGGCGAGACCGAGAGCTTCCGCATGCAGCCGGGGATGGAAAAGGTGGCCGTGGCGGGCACGGTCGGGGTTGCCAGCGGCGTATCCTATTACGCTGGAGCGGTGGCGATCCTGTTCCTGCTCTATTCGTCGGTGATCGGGGCGATTTCGCTTCTGGAAGAAAAGGAATCCGGCCTGTTCGACCGGCTGACCTACGGCCCCGGCGGCACGCGCGCGCTCGTCGAGGGCAAGTTTGCCTTTCTTGTCGCGCAGGGGATCGTTCAGGTGACGATCATCTTTCTGGTGGCTTGGCTGGGCTTCGGCGTCGATTTGCCGGGCCATATCCTGCCCTGGGCCGGGACGACGGTAGTGAGCGCGCTGGCGGCGGCTGGGCTGGCGCTCGTCT
>CAYYSM010000062.1:0-9935 GCA_964474225.1 uncultured Hyphomicrobiaceae bacterium | reverse complement strand
CAAACTTGAGAAACCGCGTGAACAGCACCGTGGCGACATCGGCCATGCCCATCGGCATGCCTGGGTGGCCCGAATTGGCCGCCTGGACCGCGTCCATCGAAAGCGCGCGGATGGCGTTGGCCATGTCGCTGTGCGCGACCTCCGCCGCCGTTTCCGGTTTTCTCATTGTTTCCGCCATGTACGTCTTCTCCCGGCCTTTCTGGCGCTGTGCCCCGTGACGCGGACACACAACCGACTGCGCAGGCGCTCGCGCGCCGGCTCCTTATTAGCGTGGAATGCTAAGGAATGCACTTCCTGAAAACACACCTGTCGCCACTAGGGCATCGACGCATTCATTCGCTGCAGCGAGCAGCGAGTCCGGGAGCGAATGAATGCGTCAAAGATGCACTAGCAAGCCATTGTTTCTAGTGCAGTTTCCGACACAGACACTTGAATGCAAGCGTGCCACAAGCGTGGATCAAGTGTCTGTGTCACTGCACTAGCGACCTCGGGATCAAGCCGTAAATCTGACAGCCGCGCATTTTTCACGCGGCCGAATCATTGATGGGCTATTCGCGGTCGTCAGGCGTGATCGCGTTGCGAAGCGGACGCGGCAGGCGGTGCTCCACCGAGCGCAGCCAGTTGTCCATGCCCGTCCAGCGCGCGCGCAGGTTCAGAAACTTGTTGCGAATGAAGTCGCTGTTCACGATCAGGATCGACAGCCCAATCAGGATCATCGCCGCGCCGAAGGGCAGCGGAAGCGGCAGCACGATCGCCCCGGCGATCAGAAACAGCAGCCCCATCGTCAGCATGACATAACGCCGGATCTCGCCAAGAACAAAACGCGTCATACGAACCTCTTCCTCGGGCTGACGATCCTGCGCGCGGGGTGGATCGGATTCGTCATCGTTTTTTTGCATTTATGGGCCGCAGCGACAGAAATTATGACATTAGGCAATGAGATAGGCATGAGGGCTGACTGAATCCATGCCTCGCGCGCATCTGCCTTTCGCCGTCGGCTCTTGTCCATCGGTTACGCTTGACGTATTTTCCGCGGATTGCAGACATCCTATCACATTTGATCAGTTTCGATGCCGAATGTTAACGCGACGCTGGGAAGCGCAGTTGGCGGAAAGACCCTTCGATGGACCTGACCCGCCTCTGGACCGCTGGCGCAGACCTGACATGCCTCATTGTGCGGCGGGCCGCCGCCACCTCGAAATAGCGCAGTAGACGGAAAAAGGTTTAGAGTTCAACACGCAAGAGGTCGCCGCCTGTCAAGTTCACGCCCGTCTTTCGGTGGGCGACGGCAAGCCATGCGGTCCTTGCACAGTTTCGCAAAGAGGGTAAGGCGCGCACATGAACGAGCAGCTTGAGCAACTGGCAACCCGCGCGCAAGGTCCACTGCTGTTCTGGGGGCGTTCACTGCGCAATCCGCGCCAGATTTGCAGTCTGTTTCCCTCCAGCCCTTTTGTCGGCCGCGCGATGACGGAGGCAATCGTCTCACGCCCCGCGCCGCATGTCATCGAGCTGGGCGCAGGCACCGGCGCGGTCACGCGGCAGTTGATCCGCAACGGCGTGCGCGAGGACAATCTCACGCTGGTCGAGCTGGACCCGGCGCTCGGCGGGCACCTCCGGCGCAGTTTCCCGCGCGTTGACGTCATGGTTGCGCCGGCGCAGCAGCTTGCGGAGCTGTGGGCCGAGCGCGAGGGGCCGCGCGTCGGCGCGGTCGTCTCGACCCTCCCAATGCGCCTGTTCCCCAAGCCGATGATCCGTTCGATCATGAAGAGCAGCTTCCAGGTGCTGGCGCCCGGCGGCGTCTTCGTCCAGTTTACCTACCGCGAGAGCAGCCCGGTGCCGCTGCGGCTGGTCAAGGCGCTGGGCTTGACGGCGCAGCGGCGCTGTCTGGTCTGGGCGAACCTGCCGCCGGCGGCGATCTGGAGCTATGAACGGCCCACGCAAAGCGCATGATGCGCCTGGCAGCGACCTCACGTAAGCGTTAATCGCTTTCGCAGTGCGTCAAATTTGTTGCGCATGCGCCACAGCGCCGACCAAAAAACCCTGCTTCGCTTGCAGCGATCACGAATCCTGTACAACTTAAAGTTGATCGATTCTGATCGATCTCGCGGTGGCGACATCACAGGATGACGCAGGGCGGTTGCAACGAATCTCCACGCAACGCCCCGTTCCAAAACGTTACACGGTTGACGTAAAGTGCAACCAGCGGACGCATTGTTGCAGCGCAACAGCGCGACTCCGGCGGTTGGCAGGCCGCTCACCTGAAATACACTCGCCGCATAACGAGTGGCGGCGGCGACGCGACGGCCGCTGCATGAGGACAGCCTGAGTCTGAGGGAGCGAGAAAACGCCATGCCGGGAAGAAACGCTGTTACGCGCTGGAGCGCCGCTGGAGCGGCCCTGTGCGCAGGTCTGATCTTGAGCACATCGGCCCATGCTGGCGCATTCGCGGTCCGCGAGCAGTCGTCCTACTACCAGGGCATGTCGTTCGCCGGTGCGGCGGCAGGCGATGATATCAGCGCGATGTTCTGGAACTCCGCGGCGGCAGCGGCCGCGCCGGGGATCAATGTGTCGGCGAATGCGGCGCTGGTGGTGCCGCATCGGGAGATCGAGGCGACCGGTGGAGTCTTCATCCAGCCGTCACCAGGTCTTGGGCTAGACACGGAAAGTGGCGAGATTGGCGACCCGACTTTTGTTCCGGCCTCCTACGCCAATTATCAGTTCAGTGACAGATTGTTCTTCGGCGTCGGTTTGAACAGCCAGTACGGCTTCACCACAAAGCCGGACAACCTGGAATTCGCGGGCACGCCGATCGCGACCACGTCTAAAATCTTTTCGGTCACAGTCAATCCGAATGTCGCCTACAAGATAACGCCGGACGTGACGGTCGGTGTCGGCGTTCAGGTGCTTTACGCAGATGTACGTTTGCGCAGCAGTAACGCAACTCTCATTACCGGCCAGGACGGGCGCGAAGTCACGGTCGATGATTGGGCTGTCGGCGCGACAGCAGGCGTGATCTGGAACCCGATGCCGGGGACACGATTGGGCCTTGGTTATCGTTCGCGCATCGAGGTCGAGGCCGATGGGACATGCACGGGGGTCGGACCGTCCGCCGCCCCTGGAAGCACTGGCTGCCTGAATCCAACGTCGGTTGAAGCCGAATTGACGCTTCCGGATCAAGTGACCGCGAGCTTCAGCCAGCGCGTTGGCGAGCGCTGGAGGGTGCTCGGCACCGTTGAGTGGACCAACTGGAGCCTGGTCGGAAAGCAGGCGAACTTCGTGGATGAGAATGGAGACGTCGTCGACATTTTCCCGCTCGGCTATGACGACGGCTGGTACTTCTCGGGCGGCGTCGAATACGCGTGGCGGCCAGACACGATTCTGCGCGCCGGTCTGGGCTATGAGATTTCCCCGATTTCTGACGAAGCGCGCAGTCCGTCCCTCCCTGACGATGAGCGCATTTGGTTGAGCGCCGGGTTCAGCACGAAGCTGTCAGAGCGAACGACGATCGACGTCGGTTACAGCCATCTGTTCATCGACGATGCGCCAATCTGCGAGACTGAGGAATCGACGCCTGAATGCGCACAATTTGAAGCCGAGGCGACGGGCGATATCGACATCGTCACGCTTGGCATCACGCATAACTTCGGCGGCCCCGAGCCTGAGCTGGAGCCGCTGAAATAACCGCTGGCCCGGCATCACATCTGAACGCGCGATTGATCCGAAAACCGCTTCCCATCCCGGATCAAGCCCGGGACCGGCATTTTCGGATCGCGCTCAATGGGCACACTTGACAGACGGAGGCGTTCGCGCCTCCGTTTTTTCTTTGACATTTTCCAAGCTGGCCGTGCCCATCCGGACCAAAGCTGGAGCGCACCCTCGCCAGCGTGTGACGCCTCACTCGCCTTGGCGCGCTTTAAGGCCGACCGGCCGTCGCGCCGCTGGCGCGGATCGGGGGCCGGATGGCCCGCGGAAAAAAAGGAGATACCTCATGGTCTGGCCGGCGATCCGCCGGATCTTCGCCGTTCTGTTCGCCTTCGCGCTCGCCTGCCTCACGGCGCTGATCGTGCTGTTCGCCGTGGGCGCGGACTGGGCCGCGCGCGAACTCACCGCGCACTCCAACGACCTCGCCGCCCCGCGCGCGCCGCCGGAAGAGGTGTTTCTGCGCGGCGTCGGCTTCATCGCGTTCTTCGCCACGGTCGCGCCGACGCTGAGCGTGCTGCCCGGCCTGGTCGCGGCGATCGTGGGCGAGGTGGCTAAAATCCGGGCCGCGCTTTACTATATCGTTGCGGGTGGGCTGGCGCTGATCGTCATGCCTCTGGCATATATCGTGCAAAACGCCCCGGCGGAGGCGGTTCCATCGGCGCAATATCTCACGATCTATGCGACAGCCGGCTTCGCGGCCGGGCTGGTGTACTGGCTCATCGCCGGGCGCAACGCCTGATGGCGCGCCTTGACGGGACAGGCCGACGTATCGCCGAATGACAGGCTGCGCGCGCGAAAGGCGCGGCGCGAAACGACAGACAGGCACGCAACAACATGGCATTCATCACCCACAATCTGACCTATGTCGCCGTCGGCGCCGTGGCGCTCGTCCTGGTGGCCGGGCTGGTCAACCTGTTCCGGCTTGGCTCCGGCGACACCAGCCAGAAGCTGATGCGCTGGCGCGTCGGCCTGCAATTCCTCGCCATCGTCATCATCATGGCGGCGGTCTACTTTTCCAGGTGACTGCCCGCGCCTGTGTGCCCGGCGCCACAGACGCCACCACAATTTGGGCGAAATGGCGCATGCCGTTTGACTTGGCTGCCCCGCCGCTTCACACACGATTAATAAAGCACGGGGGGCTTCATGATCCGGTTGGCGGCGGCGCGGCTGCGCAAATTGTATTTTCCGCATTTCGTGTTCGGCGTTGCCGCGCTGGCGTGGCTTCTTTCCGTGGTTGCCGCTTTTGCCGAGCCTCCGCGCGGCGGGTTCGGCCTGATCGACGAGATGCGCATTGGCGCGCTCGTCCATGACCTTGAGACCAATGACAACGAAGAGGGCTGGGATGTGAACGCCGAGGTGCTGCTGCACCGGCTTGGCCCGCGCACCGGCGATCCGCTCGACATCCTGCTCAGCCCGCGGCCGCATGTCGGCGTGCAGATCAACACCAGCGGCGACACCAATCTCGGCTATTTCGGGCTGACCTGGGACGCATGGCTGACCGATGCGGTGTTCATCGAGGGTAGCTTCGGCGGCGCGGTCCATGACGGGCCGACCGGCGATTCCAGCGACTCCTTCGGCTGTGCCGTCAACTTCCGCGAGTCCGCCGCGCTCGGCGTGGCGCTTTCGCCGGAGTGGAAACTGCTTGCCACAGTGTCGCACATGTCGAACGGCGGGCTGTGCGACGAGAACCAGGGCTTGACCAGCGCCGGGGTGCAGTTAGGCTACCGCTGGTAATTGGCGGCGAGCAATGGCCGCCCGATCACAGGTAGCTTATGGTCGTCCTCACGAAAATCTATACGCGCACCGGCGACAGCGGCACGACCGCTCTCGGCACTGGCGCGCGCGTCCCGAAAAACCATCTGCGCATCTCAGCCTATGGCACGGTTGACGAACTGAACGCCTCGCTTGGCATTGCGCTGCTGTCCGTGCCAGACACGCCCGCCGAATACGCGCAGATGCGCTCCGGCCTGATCCGCATCCAGAACGATCTGTTCGATCTCGGCGCCGATCTTTGCGTGCCGGACACAGGCGAGGAACTGCCCTACGAGCCGCTGCGCATGACTGGCGAACAGGCCGGCTGGCTGGAAAGCGAGATCGACCGGATGAACAGCGAGTTGCAACCGCTGACCAGCTTCGTGCTCCCGGGCGGCACGCCCGCAGCCGCGGCGCTGCACATGTCGCGCACCATCTGCCGGCGGGCCGAGCGGCTCATTGTCGCGCTGGCCGCGATGGACGACGAGCACGTCAGCGAGGCCGCGCTCAAATACATCAACCGGCTGTCGGATTACCTCTTCGTCGCCAGCCGGTACGTCAATGACAAGGGTGCCGGCGACGTGCTCTGGAAGCCGGGCGCGAACCGTTAGGGCATGGGGGCATAAGCGCGTGCCGTTTATTCCGGTCTGGGATCAGAACCCCGTCGAGAAAATCCATTTCCAGGCCGTGACCCTGGCGCTCGTCGCGGCGAACGTCATCATTTACGTGGTGTTCCAGTCGGGCGCGGTGCCAGTCGCCAATTTCTACAGCATTTTGGGCTATGCTCTGATCCCGGCTGAGCTGCTCAACGCCGGCTTTTTCGGCGACTCGACCTATCAGGTCTTCGGCGGGCAGGCGCAAGTACCGGAACGGCTGACGCTGGTCAGCTACATGTTCCTCCATGGCAGCATCCTGCACCTGGCTGGCAACATGGCCTTCCTCTGGGTCTTTGGCGACAATGTCGAGGACGCGATGGGCCATATCCGGTTCCTGCTGTTCTACATCATGTGCGGCGTGTTCGCCGGGCTGGCGCACACGCTGGCGGTGCCGGGGTCCGAACAGCCGCTGATCGGCGCAAGCGGGGCGACCTCCGGCGTAGTGGCCGCCTATCTCATGCTGCACCCGAAAGTGCGGCTGTGGGTGCTGGCGCTGCCGTTCTTCCCGCTGCGGATCAGCGCGGGCATTGCGCTCGGCATCTGGGTGGCATTCCAGCTCTACAGCCTGTTCTTCTCGGCCGACAGCCACACCGCCTGGTGGGCGCATATCGGCGGCCTGGCCGCGGGCGCGATCCTGGTGCCGTTCATGCGCCGGCCCGGCGTGCCGCTGTTCGACCGCGCCGCGCCATAGGCCGTCAACCGCCAAGGTTTCCGAGAGATTGACTTGCCGCGCATGCGGGTCTAGCGTCACAAACTTCGCAGATGCGAAATGGGCGCAATCACCGGCCGCGGCGCTTCGCTCTCCTCGGCGTCAACACGTCGCAGCAACGGCTTGTCCCATAACGCTCTGCAGAGGTCGCGCGCGTCATTGTTGCTCTCGGTCTGTTCCGCTAATGTTGTCGGGTCGAGTGAACACCAGTATCCACGCATGGCAGGCAAAGCCCGGCACGGGAGACACGCATGAAGAAAATCCTCGTCCCGGTTAAGCGGGTCGTTGATTACAACGTCAAAATCCGGGTCAAACCGGACGGGAGCGGCGTCGAGACGAACAACGTCAAGATGTCGATGAACCCGTTCGACGAGATCGCGGTCGAGGAAGCGATCCGGCTGCGCGAAGCGGGCGACAAGGGCGTCGAGGAGATCGTCGCCGTGTCGATCGGCCCACAGAAGGCGCAGGAAACGCTGCGAACCGCTCTGGCGATGGGCGCGGACCGCGCGATCCTGATCAAGACGGATGAGACGGTCGAGCCGCTCGCCGTCGCCAAGACGCTCAAGGCGGTGATCGAGAAGGAAGGGCCGGAGCTTGTCATTCTCGGCAAGCAGGCGATCGACGACGACTGCAACCAGACCGGCCAGATGCTGGCCGCGCTGCTAGGCTGGCCACAGGCGACCTTCGCCTCCAGGCTGGAGGCGGTGGACGGCGGCCTGCACGTCACCCGCGAGGTGGACGGCGGCCTCCAGACACTGTCGATGCCGCTGCCGGCCATCGTGACGACCGACCTGCGCCTGAACGAGCCTCGCTACGCGTCGCTGCCGAACATCATGAAGGCGAAGAAGAAACCGCTCGAAGAGATGGCGCCCGCCGATCTCGGCGTCGATCTGACGCCGCGGCTCAAGGTGCTCAACACGGCCGAGCCGCCGGAGCGCCAGGGCGGCGTGAAGGTCGAAAGCGTCCAGGAACTCATCGACAAACTGAGAAACGAAGCGCGGGTGCTGTAACCATGAGCGTGTTGCTTATCGCCGAATTGAACAATGGTGAACTGGACGCGGCCACCACCAAGATCGTGAGCGCCGCGTGCCAGATCGAGGATGACGTGCATGTCCTTGTCGCAGGCCACAACTGCGAAGCCGCGGCGGATCAGGCCGCGCGGCTGGACCGCGTCGCCAAGGTGCTGCACGCCGACGCTCCACATCTGGACCACCAGATCGCCGAGGAGATGGCCGCGCTGATCGTGCCGATGATGGACAACTACGACACCGCGATCGCCGCGGCGACCAGCTCCGGCAAGAACATCATGCCGCGCGTCGCCGCGCTACTGGATGTCGGGCAGGTCTCCGACATTACGGCGGTGCACGGACCGGACACCTTCGAGCGGCCGATCTATGCGGGCAACGCGCTGCAGACCGTTCAGACCACCGACCCGAAGAAGATTGTGACGGTGCGCAGCACCGCCTTCCCGGACAGCGGCAAGCGCGATGAGCCGGCCCCGGTCGAGGCGGTGACGGTGCCGGAGCCGGTCGGCCTGAGCACCTTCGTCGACCAGCAGCTGACCGCCTCTGACCGCCCGGACCTGTCGAGCGCGAAGATCGTCGTCTCCGGCGGGCGCGGGATGCAGTCGGGCGACAACTTCAAGATGCTGGAGCGCCTGGCCGACAAGCTCGGCGCGGCGATCGGTGCAAGCCGCGCGGCGGTGGACGCGGGCTATGTGCCCAACGATTATCAGGTCGGCCAGACCGGCAAGGTCATCGCGCCGGACCTCTATATCGCCGTGGGCATCTCCGGCGCGATCCAGCATCTGGCCGGCATGAAGGAATCCAAGGTCATCGTGGCCATCAACAAGGACCCGGAAGCGCCGATCTTTCAGGTCGCCGATTACGGGCTGGTCGCGGACCTTTTCGAGGCCATACCGGAGATCGAGCGGGAGCTGGACCGCGAACTGGCCCCGGGTGAGTGACGCCGGGCAAAAGGGCTTTCGCGAGCCGCTCCATCAAGCGAAAGGACATCGCATCGCATGGCTGAGGACGCGCTTGAACGCAAACCCGAAGGTTCTTCCCGCGCCGATCTGTCGATCCGCAAGGTCGGCGTCATCGGCGCCGGCCAGATGGGCAACGGCATCGCGCATGTGTCCGCGCTGGCCGGCTATGAGGTGGGGCTGAACGACCTGTCCCGCGCGCAGTATGACGCGGCGATGGAGATCATGTCCAACAACATGGGCCGCCAGGTCTCGAAGGGGAGAATCACCGAGGCGGACCGCGACGAGGCGCTGGCGCGCATCAGCTTTGCCGATGGTCTGGAAGCCCTCGGGGATTGCGACCTCATCATCGAGGCGGTGACGGAAGACGAGGACATCAAGCGGCGCATCCTCACCGATCTTTGCCCGCATCTGAAGGGCAGCGCGATCCTCGCCTCCAATACCTCGTCGATCTCGATCACGCGGCTCGCCTCGACCACCGACCGGCCCGAGCAGTTCATCGGCATGCACTTCATGAACCCGGTGCCGGTGATGAAGCTGGTCGAGCTGATCCGGGGGATTGCGACGGCGGACGACACCTTCCGCACCTCGCGCGCTTTCGTGGAGTCGATTGGCAAAACGGTCGCGGTGGCCGAGGACTTCCCGGCCTTCATCGTGAACCGCATCCTGCTGCCGATGATCAACGAGGCGGTCTACACGCTCTATGAGGGCGTCGGCAACGTGGAGGCGATCGACACGGCGATGAAGCTGGGCGCACACCACCCGATGGGGCCGCTGCAGCTCGCCGACTTCATCGGGCTGGACACCTGCCTGTCGGTCATGCAGGTGCTATATGAGGGGTTGGCCGACTCGAAATATCGCCCCTGCCCGCTGATGGTGAAATACGTTGAGGCGGGCTGGCTGGGCCGCAAGGCCGGGCGAGGCTTCTACGACTATCGCAGCGACCCGCCGGTCCCGACGCGCTAAGTCTGCAGAAAGCGGCGATCAGCGCCCTCCAGCACCAGCGCCGTGAGCGTCCCGCTGCGCCATGCAAGCGTGTCGATGTCGATGCGGTTCACGCGGATGTCCGGCTCCGGCACCGGTGTGTGGCCGTGAATGACGACCTTCCCGAGATCGCCCTCGAAATCCAGAA
>CAYYSM010000061.1:0-10021 GCA_964474225.1 uncultured Hyphomicrobiaceae bacterium | reverse complement strand
GCCCGCCGCGATCCGCGCGCAATCGCCGACCGAGATGTTGCCGAGAATCTTGGCGCCGGCGCCGATCATCACGCCGCAGCCGATTTTCGGATGGCGATCGCCGCCCTCCTTGCCGCTGCCGCCCAGCGTGACGGCGTGTAGGATGGAGGTCTGGTCGCCGACCACGGCGGTCTCGCCGACCACGAGGCCGGTCGCGTGATCGAGCATGATCCCCCGCCCGATCCGCGCGTTCGGATGAATGTCGGTACCAAAGACGCGCGAGGACTGGCTTTGCAGATAGAACGCAAAGTCGCGCCGGCCCGCGCGCCAGAGCGCATGGGCGAAGCGGTAGCTCTGCAGGGCGTGGAAGCCCTTGAAGTACAGGATCGGTTCGATCGCCCGGTGGCAGGCCGGGTCACGGTCCACGACCGCGGCCAGATCCGCGCGGAACATCTCGCCCAGTTCGGGCTGTTCGTCGAGAACCTGCGAGAAGGTCTGCCGTATCAACTCGCTGGGCAGGTCCGCCCGGTCGAGCCGCTGCGCCAGCCGAAACACGACTGCTTCCTCCAGGCTCTTCTGGTTCAGGATCGTCGTGGAGATGAATCCCGCCAGCGCCGGCTCCTCGGCGACGATAGCCTCGGCCTGGCGGCGCACCTCGCTCCAGACCGGGTCGCAGGGCTTCACGGCGGCTGATCGTTGATCGGGATGGGACTGGCTCATGGGTGACCCCTTGATTGCCTGCATTGCCGCTAAGATAGCCATTCGGCCGCCGACGCGAAAGGCACCTGAGTGTGAGACCCCATGAAGAAACCGGCCCGTGGAGGGCCGGTTCCGGTGTTGCCGCAATCGCTGGGATTGGGAAAACGCTTTACGATCAATGCCTCAACTCGGGGGGTGAAGATATTTCGCCTTCCGGATGAGGTCGATGTCGTGGAGAGAGGCCAGCCGACGCCGAATGACATAGTCCTCGGAATGCCCTGAAACACGCCCGTCCAGTGTTTTCAGCAGATTGTTTCGCATCGGTCTCTCCATCTGTGCGATGCCGCAGCAGTACAGGGCGTTGCCTGCACCGTTACGGCACATCTGCGGAACGCCTGGAGCGCTCCGCCCCCTCTCAGGCCGGTGGCCGATTGCCGGACGCTTGCTGATGCCTGAAGCGGCATCGCCCCCGCACACAGCCGGACAAAGCGTCACCGACCTGTCTTTCCGACGCCGGCCAGACCCGCGCCGGAAACCCGATGGAGTGGAAAGCGTATACGGGCTCCACGCCCGGCCGCATCGCGCCACGCTTTCGTCATGATTGGGAGACTAACGCGATTCGCGAGCTGTGGATACCGTGGGGAAAATCGGCCTTCAGGCGGCCGCGCGCTCGCGGAGATGGGCAAAGGCGGCGGCGGTTTCCGCCGGGGCGAGGATGTGGACAGGCGCGTGATCCTCGCTGACCGAAAGGGGCAGTTCGCCGAAGCGTTCGCCGTCAGTTTGAACTGCCACGGGTCGATCCGCGCTCAAATGCGCGCGGCGGAAGCGCACGAAGCGCAGATGCGGGGCGCGCTTGGCCTGACCCGCGCCAATCATGAGAATATTGAGGATGAGGCTGAAGGGGTCGCGCGCTGTGCAAAGCACCGCTGTGAGGCCCGGGGCGAACAGGTGGCTGTCGGGCGAGAGCCGGAAGCCGCCAGCGTAGCTGCGCGCCTTGCACAGAACGACCCATCGCGCCTCGTGCGGCGTGCCGTCGAGCACGGCGCGGATCCTGGGCGGACGCCGGAAGATCGCGCGGACCACCGGCCAGACATAGGCGAGTTTGCCGATCCAGCGCTTGGCGCGCATGTTGAGCCCTGAGACCGCCTCGGCATCCAGCCCCACGCCAGCCATCAGGAAAAACGGGGTACCGTCGGCAACGGCCCCAACGACCGGCACGGCAACGCCGTCCAGCAGATAACGTGCGACGGCGTGAGGTTTGCGCGCCAGCCCGATTTCGCTGGCCATGACGTTGCCGGTCCCGAGCGGCAGAATGCCCACAGGCGTCTCGGTGCCGCGCAGGCCGGCGGCGACACCGCGGATGGTGCCGTCTCCGCCGGCTGCGACGACCGCATCATATCGGCCTGTCCGGGCCGCTTCGGTCGCAATGTCGCGCCCGTTGTCTTCACACAGGGCATCCTCGACCGCCACCTCGGCGCCGGCGTGCTCAAGCGCATGCAATACGCCATGCATGAGCTTGCGCCGGCCCGAACCCGCGTTGGGGTTGTGGACGATCAAAAACCGCTTGCGCACCCTGGCTTATCCGTAATCGGGCTACCTTATTCGGCCGGCACCTCAGCCATCTGCGCGGATTTCTGCACGGCCTTCTGGACCTTCTCGAATGCCCGCACCTCGATCTGGCGAATGCGCTCGCGGCTGACGCCAAACTCGTGCGACAGCTCCTCCAGCGTCAGCGGGTTGTCCGACAGACGCCGGGCCGTGAAAATCCGGCGCTCGCGCTCGTTGAGCGTCTCCAGCGCCTCCTCGAGATAGCTGCGGCGCTGCTCCAGCTCTTCCCGGTCGGCCAGCGCGGCCTCCTGGCCGATCTCTTCCTCATCAATCAGCCAGTCCTGCCATTCGCCGCTCTCGGCGTCCGCGCGCAGCGGCGCGTTGAGCGAGCTGTCGCCGGAGAGCCGCCGGTTCATCGAGATCACATCCTCTTCCGAAACGGACAGTCGATCCGAAATCTGGCGGACGTGCTCGGGCCGCAGGTCGCCCTCGTCATAGGCTTCGAGCTGTCCCTTCATCTTGCGCAGATTGAAGAACAGCTTCTTCTGGCTCGCTGTGGTGCCCATCTTCACTAGGGACCAAGACCGCAGGATGTATTCCTGAATCGAGGCGCGGATCCACCACATCGCGTAGGTCGCCAGACGGAAGCCGCGTTCCGGGTCGAAACGCTTGACGGCCTGCATCAGACCGACATTGCCCTCCGACACGACCTCGCCGATGGGCAGGCCATACCCGCGATAGCCCATTGCGATACGCGCGACCAGTCGCAGATGCGAGGTCACGAGTTTATGCGCAGCTTCTGTGTCCTCATGCTCCTTCCAACGCTTGGCGAGCATGTATTCTTCTTCGGGTTCCAGCATCGGAAACTTGCGGATCTCGTCGAGATAACGACTGAGACCGCCGCTGCCGGACACTGTCGGGAGATTGTTCATACCTTGTTCCTGTTTCATTACTGCCACTTTTACGCAACAGCATCAGGTCTGGATCAGCGATTGTCTCCCCAACGCGCAAGCGAATTTGTCGTTTCCGCCGCGGCGCATCCGCTCACCAGCGGCGCAACATTCCACGACAAAAGCGGCCCGCGTAAGGCCGCCCGCCTGCTTCCATCGCCCGCATTCAACGCCATTTTCAGCCAGCCTGGCTCAGCGCCGCAATAACATCGCGCATATCCTCAGGCAGATCGGACGTGAAGGATAAATACGCGCCTGTAGCGGGATGTTCGATGCCGAGCGTGGCCGCATGAAGCGCCTGTCCATGAAGCGAAAGTATTGCAGATCGGGCGTTTTCAGGCAAGGCGGCGACCCGGTTACTGAAGCCGGTTGCGTAAAGCGGATCGCCGATCACCGGATGGCCGATATGCGCCATGTGCACGCGGAGTTGATGCGTTCGCCCGGTCTCCAGCCGGCAAGCAACCAGCGCGGCGAGCGGCTTGTCCGTCCCGGCGGCATCGGGGCGCGAATACTTTGCCAGCGTGCGGTAATGCGTAATCGCCCTGCGCCCGCGCGCACGCGCGACTGCAAATTTTAGCCGGTTGGTCGCGTGGCGGCCGATGGGCGCGTCGATGGTGCCAAGCGCGGGCAGTGGCGCGCCCCAGACCAGCGCCTGATATTCGCGCAGCAGCTTGCCCGTGCGGCCATGATCGCTGAATTGCGCCTTTAGCCCGTGATGGGCGCGGTCGTTCTTCGCGACGACCATCACCCCGCTGGTGTCCTTGTCGAGCCGGTGGACGATGCCGGGCCGGCGCACGCCGCCGATGCCAGAGAGCGTGTCGCCGCAATGCGCGAGCAGGGCGTTGACCAGCGTGCCGGTCGCGTGGCCGGCGGCCGGGTGGACGACGAGGCCGGCAGGCTTGTTGATGACGATGATATCGTCGTCTTCGAAGAGGATGTCGAGCGGGATGTCCTCAGGCTGTGGCTCGGCCGGCTCCGGTTCCGGCAGCGTCAGAGCGACGTCGTCGCCGGGCTGGACGCGATGTTTCGGCGAGGTCACCGCTGCGCCGTTGACCCTCACTTGACCGTCCTTGATGAGCGCCTGGACGCGCGCGCGGCTCAGGTCCGACGCCGCATCGACAAGGAATCGGTCGAGGCGTTCGCCACGGTCTTGATCTTGGGCGGTAAATGACAAATGCTGCATGCCGGTCGCGCGCCCGTGGCGCGGGCCTCAACTGTTTCCTCTCATCTTTTGGCGCAAATCGCGCCGCGAACAACATCTTTTCGCGCAAGGCCCGACATGTCCGATCAGGAACCACTTTACGGCAGCGTTTTCAATTCGCGCCAAGTGCGCACGCTCAAGATCGTCGTGATCGTAATGACGATCCTGCTCGTTCTCGGCTTCGCGCTGCTGATTGCCGGCCTTTATTATCAGGCCAGCAAGATCGGCGAGGAGCCGGAAGGGCGCGAGGCCGCGCGCGAGCGCACCGTTCAGACCGGCGCGGGCGGGGAGCTGACCGTGCCCGTGCCCGCGGGCGCGGAGGTTGAGCGGATCATGGCCGATGGCGGGCGCGTGATCCTGCATCTCAAGGGGCCGGGGACCGAGGAGATCGTCATCGTCGATACCGCTCGCGGCAATGCGGTCACGCGGCTGCGCCTGTCGCCGCGGTAGGCGCGCCGGGCGAAAAGGTGGAAACCGGTTTTTCGCCCGGTGCGACAATCAAAGAACCGACAGCATGGGACGATCCGGCTTTGCTGCCCGATGCCGTTGGCCCGCCTCTTGACGG
This sequence comes from uncultured Hyphomicrobiaceae bacterium, assembly GCA_964474225.1. Classification (GTDB taxonomy): domain Bacteria; phylum Pseudomonadota; class Alphaproteobacteria; order Rhizobiales; family Rhodomicrobiaceae; genus Dichotomicrobium. The sequence continues at coordinate 5,079 of CAYYSM010000061.1, read as the reverse complement.
ACGCGCGCGGAACGCCATTTGCATGGGCGTGCGGTTAATGGCAGATTGCCGTTCCTACTTGCGTGCCTGTTCGCTGAGACCTGACCCACTGAGCAGGCTTTAAATTGTTGTCTGGTCGCACTTTCGATCGCAAAACCGGATTCCACTTTTGCTGAAAGTGCTCTTGCTCCCTTCGTCTAGTGGCCCAGGACGCCGGCCTCTCACGCCGGAAACAGGGGTTCGATTCCCCTAGGGAGCGCCATCCCATCATTCTCTCCCGGCCCCTTAACGGCTTTGGCGTGCGCTGCCGCCTGCGCTATAAGGCGCTTGCCTGCGCGTTTGGCAGCCGTCAGGGGAGCGGTCATGGAATTCTTGAGAGAACTACGCGACACGATCGCGCTTTATTACCAGACGAACACCGAGTTGGCGCTGTGGGTGACGATCGTGGCGGTCGCTGCCGTCTTCCTACTCGTCATGCTGATCTCGCCGGCCTTCCGCCGCTTCATGACGCTGGTGCTCGTGATTTCCGTCGTGCTGATCGTCCTGCTGATCAATTTCGGCCAAGAGGTCGCGCGCGGGCTTTAGTCCGCCCAAAAGAAAAGCGCCCGCCCCAATGGAGCAGGCGCCTCTTGTTCCGTCTCGCTGCGGCGCGCTCAGTATGCCGAGGCCGTCGCGCCCACGCCGTCGCGCCCGTAGATGTCGCGGCGGAAGTGCGCCACGCCGTCCGGCGTCGCCCAGGCCGTGATGTAGTTCATGTAAAGCGGCACCGGGTTTGTCACCTTGACATCCTGCGTCTCGCCCGTGCGCTTCATCTGCTGCACGCGCGCCAGGCTCCAGCCCGGCGTATCCCGCAGGATCCAAGCCGTCAGCTGCTCCACGCCCTGCACGCGCACGCAACCCGAGCTTTCCGCGCGCTTGTTCCGCCCGAACAGCGATTGCGAAGGGGTATCGTGCAGGTAGACCATGTGCCGGTTATGGAAGTTCAGCTTCACGAAGCCGAGCGGGTTGTCGTTGCCCGGGTCCTGCGCGTAAAGCAGGTTCAACGGCTGGGAGGATGACCAGTTGATCTGGCGCGGGTCGAGCTTGTCGCCCCGTCGATAGGCGTCATAGCTGGCATAGGCGTCTATCCCGTAGCGCTCCAGCACGCTCTGGCCGCGCTGGCTCATCGACCGGCCCTTGGGCACCAGATCCTCGCGGATCACCGTCGGCGGCAAAATCCATTCCTTGTTGAAGTTCAGCTCGTGGATGCGGGACTTCAGGATCGGCGTCTGCCGGCTCGGCTTGCCGACCACGGACGAATGCCGCGAGACGACCTGACCATTCTCCACCGCCTCGATCTGGGCTGCCGGGATATTCACGAAAACGTAGCGATCCTCGCGCTCCGTCTCCCGGGACAGCCGGTTCAACCGCGTCAGATTCAGCCGCAACTGGCGCAGACGTGCGCGCGCCGAGACGTTCAGCGCCGCCCGCGTGGCGCTATCAAGCACCCCGGTCGGCGAGAGACCGTGGCGCTTCTGTGCGCGCTTCAGGGCCTTCTCGACATAATAGTCAAACGTGTCGCGAAATCCGCCGCGCTGCTCCAGATCGCCGGTGATCCGCAGGCGCTGGCGGAGCAAAGCCACTGCCGGGTCGCTCATGCCCGCACGCAACTTCACGTCCGGGATGCGCTTCCAGCCGCCGCTGGAGACGATTTCCTCATACTGATCGATCGCCTTGCGCGTCGGCCCGATATTGTCCTGCGAAAGCGTCACATAACCGCGCCGCGGCTGAGACTCCCAACGCCGGATGAAGGAACGGTCAAAAGGCTGGGACCAGGACGACCCCGAGGAATTGTCGAACTGCATCCAGTTTTCAAGCGCAACAGCGCGCTCGCCAGAGCCGATCAAAACGCTCGACACCAGGACTGCGGCCGACGCCGCGACGAACTTCCGGAACGGTTGCTTCCAAACGCGCTGATCCATTGCCCTCACCTGAACCCTGAAACCCCCGTAAGACAAACGGCTTCATCTTTGACCCGGCGGCGCAACGCCTGACCGGCCACTCTGCAGAACCCGGCACGCCTTCCGCGCGCACGGACTCTGCTTGCGGTTATGCCTGAGCGCGAGAGTACTCCGGCCCCAAGTCGCATACAAATGACAAATCCTTGAGTCGGAAATTTGTCACTTTGGCGTTGGCTTCGTGCAACGCGCAACCTTGGCGCGCGGGGTGTCCCCGGAAAAACTTGCCGGGCGCCGAGCTTTCTACAGGCGATAACGGATCTGGTCGGTCCAGAACCGCTCCAGCCGGTGCAGGGTCCGGTTCATGTTTTCCAGGTCGCTCAGGGAGATGCCGCCGACCTTTTCGATCAGGCCAAGCTGACGCTCGACAAGCTCGTTGACCATACGGCTGATCTGCTTGCCGCGCTCGGTCAGGCGGATGCGCACGGCCCGGCGGTCGCTCTCGGACCGCTCATGCTCGATGCAGCCGAGTTCCTGCAGCTTCTTCAGGTTGTAGGACACATTGGAGCCCATGTAGAAGCCGCGGCTGCGGATTTCGCCCGCGGTCAACTCCATGTCGCCAATATTGAACAACAAGAGGGCCTGAACGCTGTTGACCTCCTTGCAGCCGATCCTGTCCAGCTCGTCTTTCAGCACATCCAGCAGCAGACGCTGAAGCCGTTCGATCAGCTTGAGCGTGACCAGATAGGTCGGCTTGAGGGCGTTGCCGCCTTCAGGACGCTCCTGGTGGGAGACGTTCAACGTGTTGTTCATCGCATTGCCTCGTTCGGTGTACTCCGCATAGAACGAGGCCATGTTTAATGCACACTAGCTAAAATGCACTTAATACGGGCACTTAGGGCTTTTTCATAAACATAGGTTGCATTTTAACGATTTGGAGCGATCATTCTACCAGCTTCCAGTGATCCTCCAGCTCCAGTTCGGGCACGTCTTCCAGCGGCGCGAGATAGGCGTCGATCATATCATCGGTGACGTCTTCAAGGCGTGCCGGCTGCCACTGCGGGTTGTTGTCCTTGTCGACCATCTTGGCGCGGACGCCCTCGTAATGGTCATTCGCCTGAAGGCAGCGTACCGCGCAGCGAAATTCCAGCTTGAGCGACTCCTTGAGGCTGTCAAGCCGCGCGCCTTCCTCGTAAAGCCGCAGCGTCAGCTTCAGCGAGGTGGGGGAGCATTTGCGCAGCGTCTCCGCCGTTTCGCGGCCCCAGTCTGCCGTCTCGCCGGTTTCGCTTTCCAGCCGCGCGATGATGTCCTCGACGCTGCCGGGCGCGAAGCAGCGGTCGATCACCGGGCGCAGGCGGGTCAGTTCGCCCTCGCCGGGGTCTTCATGCAGGTCGTCGAGGACCGGGTCGATGGGTTCGGCCTCGCGCATCGCGGCCTGGATGGCGTCGAACTTGTCCGCGCTGATGCAGTGGGTCGCAAGGCCGAGCCGATAGCCGTCCGCCGGCCCTATGACCGCGCCCGTCAATCCCATATAGAGACCGATGCGGCCAGGAATTCGCGGCAGAAAATGACTGCCCCCGACATCGGGGAACAGACCGATCGCTGTCTCCGGCATGGCGAATCTGTAGCCCTCGGCGGCGATGCGATGCGTGCCATGCACGCTGATTCCGGCCCCGCCGCCCATGCAGACGCCGTTGATCAGCGATACCGTCGGCTTGATGAAGCGCTGCAGGGTCCAGTTGTGCTGGTATTCCTCGCGGTAAAAGCGGACGCCGGCTTCCTTGTCGGTGTCGCGCAGATTGTAGATGGCCTTGACGTCGCCGCCTGCGCAGAACGCCCTGTCATCATGCGCGCGCTGGATCACGCCGTAGATGTGCGGGTTCTTGGCCCAGTTGTGGAAGTGCGTTTCCATCTCCCGGATCATGTCCAGCGACAGCGCGTTCAGCGCTTTCGGCCGGTTGAGGATGACGAGGCCGGCGCGTTCATCGTCGCGGCAGATGACGTCCTGCGTGAGCGGCTGTTCCGGTGATGACGGCATATGGCGTTGATCCCTCGTTGTCGCGAAAAACCAAGTCGCAGCGGCGCGGGACGGTTCCCAACGCGCGCCGGTTTGCTTATCACATCGGCTGGGCGAACTAAATCGGGGAGGGCGGTTTCGTGGGCCGGCTGTTGCTGATCGTGTTGGCGGGGTTGTGCGCGGCAGGCCCGGCGCTCGCGAAGACGTTGCCAGAGCTGCCGGCGAAGCGCCAGGCGCCTCCCGCATGGGGCAAGCCGCCGCTCACGGATGGCCCGCGCGAATGGCCGCCAGAGGAGATCGCCGCGGCGCAGCGCGCCTGCATCGCGGTTGTGGCGCGCGCGAGCTTCGATCTGGAGCCGCTCGATCCGATCCGCGAGGGGCAGTGCGGCGCGCCTGCGCCGGTTTCGCTGCGCGCATTGCCCGGGGAGGGGGGCCTGCAACTGGTCCCGCCCGCCACGCTCACCTGCGACATGGCTGCGCGTTTCCGCGACTGGGTGGACCGGGTGCTGCAGCCAACGGCGACCGCCCGGCTGGGTTCGCCTGTCGCCAAAATCCGGCTGATGGGCACTTACAGTTGCCGCCGCCGGTACAATGCGCCGGACACGCGCATCAGCCAGCACGCGCTGGCCAACGCGATCGACATCGCCGCCTTCCAGACCGCCGACGGGCAAGTCGTCAGCGTACTGGAGCACTGGCCGGGCGACGGCGAGCGCGCCGCCTTCCTGCGCGACATCCATACCGGCGCGTGCCAGATCTTCGACACCGTGCTCGGCCCGCGCGCCAATGAAGCCCACGCCAATCACTTCCATTTCGACATCGGCAGCGGCGGCATCTGCGAGTAGCGGCGGCGGCGGCACGGCGAAATCTGCTAAACTTGCGTCGGGCGCTTGATTCGCAGATAGGGCAAGATGCATGGCGCGACAGATGCCGCGGACAGCATTTTCTGCGCCGTCCGGGCGCAACCTGGTCGAAACCCGGGCCATTCGGGCGCAGCAGCGCACGGTGATGGTCGCTGACAGCGCGGACGACGTTATCGCCCAGGCGCGGCTGATCCGCGAGGCGCGCCGGCGCGGGCACGATCTGTTCTGTTTCGCGCGGCGCGACGACGAAGCGTTCCGGGCGCTGACCGCATTGGGCGTCGAGCCG
>CAYYSM010000060.1:0-10106 GCA_964474225.1 uncultured Hyphomicrobiaceae bacterium | reverse complement strand
GGCGCGACTGCGTGGACCCGACGCCGACATAAAAGCCCTCGTCAGCCTCCTCATAGACCAGCGTGTCCTGTTCGGCCGGGGTGCCGAGGACGTGGCGGAACACGCGCAGCGGGCGGTGATTCTCGTCGAGGCGCACATAATAGAAGCTCTGCGCATCGGCCCATTCGACGCCGCCCGTGGTATCCGCGATCTCGTCTGGAAGCTCGCTTCCGCCCTCGGCCTCGCGCAGGCGCACAGTGTAGTATTCCGATCCTTTGTCATCGTAGCCATAGGCGACCAGCCGGTGGTCCGGACTGTGATCGACCCCGCCAAGCTGGAAATAGGGCTTGCCTTCAGCCAGCGCGTTGCCGTCGATCAGCGTCTGGTCGTCGCCCCCGCCGCGCGGCTGGCGGCAGAACACCGGATGCTCGCCGCCCTCAACGAAGCGCACGAAATATTCCCACGGCCCATCCGGCGCGGGCACGGTGTCTTCATCCTCCTTGATGCGCCCGCGCATCTCGGCGAACAGCGTCTCCTGCAAGGCTTCCGTGCCGGCCATCTGCGCGGCGGTGTAGGCGTTTTCGGCCTCCAGATAAGCGCGGATTTCGGCGTCGAGCTGGGAGGGGTCGCGCATGACTTCGCGCCAGTTGTCCGCGCGCAGCCAGGCATAATCGTCGATCAGCCGCTCGCCGTGGAATTCGCGCTCGTCGCGGCGCGGCGTGGCGACAGGGGGCGCGGGAGCATCGTGCTCCGGTTTGGCCTCGGCCATGCGGATGTCCTTTCGTTTCGGGTGCGCCGGTGGTCAGGATTGCTCGCCCGAGGCTTCGGGCTGGAAGTCAAGCGCCGTGCCGTTCATGCAGTAGCGCAGGCCGGTTGGCTTGGGCCCGTCGGGAAAGACATGGCCCAGATGCGCGTCGCACTGGCTGCACAGCACCTCGGTCCGGCGCATGAACAGCGAACGGTCTTCCTTTTCGGCGACCGCGTCCTCGTTGATGGGCTGGAAGAAGCTCGGCCAGCCCGTGCCCGAATCGAACTTCGCCTCGGAGGAGAAAAGCGGCTGGCCGCAACAGATACACTTGTAAACGCCGGCGCGTTTTTCATTATTAAGCGGATGTGAAAACGGTCGTTCCGTGCCGGCTTCCCGCGTGATGTGATATTGCTCAGGCGTCAGTTCACGCTTCCACTCAGTCTCAGGCTTATTGATCTTTCTGGCGTTTTCCGTCATAGGTTTGCCCTCGTATGCTCTGGCGCGACACGTGGCGGGGCGTTTGCGCTTGCCTAGCTTCAAGCCGGTCGCCGCACAGCCTCGACACTCAACATAGCTGTCGATGGCGCTACAGCAATACCTGAGCGAGCGCGCTGTTTCACACAGGCTGCACCCAGAGGGAGCGAACCGGACATGAGCGCGAGCAGCGTGATGAGCCTTGCGTTGGTCTCAGGCTTTGCCGCTGCGCTGATCGCGCCGGTCCTGACGCAGGGCTTGCGCCAGCGGGCCGGGTGGCTGCTGGCTCTCCTGCCGGTCGCGCTGTTCGTCTATTTCCTTGATTTCTTGCCCGGCGTCGCGGCGGGCGAAACCTTCGCATTTTCGCTGCCCTGGCTGCCGCGCTATGGAATCAATCTGTCGTTTTACGTTGACGGCCTGAGCCTTCTGTTCGCGCTGCTGATCTCCGGCATCGGTGCGCTCGTCGTCCTCTACGCGTCCGGCTACCTGAAAGGCCATCAGCATCTTGGCCGTTTCTTCGGCTTCATCCTCGCCTTCATGGCGTCGATGCTGGGCCTGGTGCTTGCGGACAACGTCGTCACGCTCTTCGTCTTCTGGGAGCTGACGTCGATAACCTCGTTTCTGCTGATCGGTTTCGACCATAGCCGTGAGGCTGCGCGCCGGGCGGCGTTCCAGGCGCTGACGATCACGGCGATGGGCGGGATCGTGCTGCTGGTCGGCCTGTTGATGCTCGGGCTGGCGGGCGGCTCGTTCGAGATGTCCGAACTGCTCGGGCGCGGCGAGCTGGTGCGCAATCACCCCTGGGCGGTCGGGATTCTGCTGTTGCTGCTCGTCGGGGCGTTCACGAAATCCGCGCAGGTGCCGTTCCACTCCTGGCTGCCGAACGCGATGGAGGCGCCCACGCCGGTCTCGGCCTATCTGCACTCGGCGACGATGGTGAAGGCCGGGGTCTACCTGCTGATGCGGGTCAACCCGATCTTTGGCGAGATGGCGCTTTGGCAAATTCTGTTGCCGTTGTTCGGCGGTGTGACCCTCGTGGCGGGTACGCTGCTGGCCGTGCGCCAGGTCGATCTCAAGCTGATGCTCGCCTATACGACTGTGGCCTCGCTGGGCCTGCTGGTGCTGCTGACCGGGATCGGCACGGAAAAGGCGCTGATCGGCGCAGGCGCTTATCTGCTCGCGCATTCGCTGTTCAAGGGCGCGCTGTTCATGGTGGCCGGCTGCGTGGACCATGAATCGGGCACGCGCGACATCACCAAGGTGGGCGGCTTGGCTGCGCTCATGCCGGTGACGGCGGGCGCGGCGATCCTCGCCGGGCTTTCGATGGGCGGGCTGCCCCCGTTCACGGGCTTCCTGGCGAAAGAGGCGCTTTATGCCGGCATCAAGCTGGAGGGCGGCGCGGATTATGCCGTGCTTGCCGCGCTGATCTTCGGCAACGCCCTGATGCTCGCGGTCGGGCTTGCCGTGGCGATCAAGCCGTTCTGGGGCGTGCGGCAGGAAACGCCGAAGCCACCGCACGAAGCGCCGCTCTCGATGCTGGCCGGGCCGGTCGTGCTTGCCGCGCTCGGGCTGATCATCGCGCTGGCCACGCATATGTTCAACACCGACATCATGACGCCGCTTGCCACCGCCATCCGCGGCGTGCCGACGGCTGTGGACCTGCATTTCTGGGCCGGCATCAACCAAGCGCTGATCCTGAGCGTCCTCACCGTGCTGCTCGGTTTGGGCTTCCTGTTGCGCTACGAAAGCCTGCGCGCTGGCTCGCAGAGCCTGTTCGATGCGATCGCTTGGGGGCCGGACCGCGGTTTCGATCAGTTGGTCAGGGGGCTGATCCGCTTCTCGCACGGGCTGATCGTGCGGATCCAAAACGGCAACATGCGCTCCTATGTGCGGCTGACCTTCATCGTCGTGGGGCTGGCGTTGCTGATACCCCCACTGGCATTGGGCGCGTGGCCGGACATGCCGGAGGTGCCGGACATGTCGTTCTACGAAGCCGCGATCCTCGCGCTGGCGGTCATCGGCGTGCTCCAGGTGGTGCTGGCGCGCAAGCGGCTGACGGCCGTGGTCTCCTTCGGCGTTCAGGGTTTCGCGATCGCGGTGATCTTTCTGCTGTTCGGCGCGCCGGACGTGTCCTTTACTCAGTTCATGGTGGAAACGCTCTCCGTCGTGATCCTTGCGCTGGTGTTCACCCGCCTGCCGCTTGAGCCGCGGGACGAGCGCGCGCCCAGCAGCATCGTGTTTGACGGCATGCTCGGCATCGCCGCGGCTTGCGGTTTTGGCCTGACCCTCCTCAGCGTGACGCAGGGCGTGTTTGACTCGACGCTTTCCGACTTCTTTAGCGAATATTCCGCCACGATCGCACATGGCCGCAATATCGTGAACGTGATCCTCGTTGATTTCCGCGCAATGGACACGCTCGGCGAGGTAGCGGTCGTGCTGATGGCCGCGCTCAGCGCGCTGGCGCTGATCCGCCTGCGGGCCGGGCGCAGCGCGGAATATCTCGAAAAGGAGCGGCGCCGGTCGCTCGGTCTCGACCAGTCGGCTTAAGGAGCGCGTTTCATGGGCACGCTGATCTTCCGCACATTCGCACCCGGTCTCGCCGCGTTGATGGTCATGTTTTCGATTTTCGTTCTGTTGCGCGGACACAATGAGCCGGGCGGCGGCTTTATCGGCGGGCTGATCGCGGCGTCGGGTTTCGCCATCTACGGCATCGCCAACGGGGTCGACAATGTTCGCCGCGCCCTCTATTTCCGGCCGCTTTCGATCTCCGCAGCGGGCGTCCTGCTTGCCGCGCTTGCAGGCATCCCCCCGCTGTTGCAGGGCAAACCGTTTCTGACCGGGCTGTGGTGGTTCCCCGAAGTCGGCGGCGTCACGCTGGAGCTGTCCACAGCGCTTGTGTTCGATATCGGTGTCTGGCTCGCCGTCGTCGGCGCGATCATTGCGATTGCGCTGGCGCTGGAAGAACGGGAGGCGTGATGGAACCGGCTCTCGCCGCCGTGATCGTCGTCTATTTCGTGGGCAGCATCTTTCTGCTGACCAGTACGAACATGATCCGCATTCTGCTCGGGACCGCGCTTCTCGGCAACGCGGCGAACCTGACGATCTTCGCGGCCGGCCGGCTGACGCGAGAGGTGCCGCCCGTGATCCCCGAAGGCGCGATGCGGCCGGTCGCCGAAACCGCGAACCCGCTGCCGCAGGCGTTGATCCTGACGGCGATCGTGATCGCCTTCGCGCTTTTCGCGTTCATGCTCGTGCTGGTCTACCGCTCGTATCAGGAACTCGGCTCGGAGAACGTGGACCGCATGCGTGAGGCCGAACCGATCAATTATCCCCGCCCGCCGGAGGGCTACTGATGCGGCCCGGGGATCTGATCCAGCTTGCCGCCGCCCCAGGCGCGCTGCCGGAAGGCATCGACAGGGCCGATGCGATGACGCAGACGCCGGTTGGCCTGTCGGACTGGCTGATCCTCCTGCCAATCTTTCTCCCGTTGCTGATGGGCGTGATCGGCATCATGACGCGCGCCTGGCCGCGCTGGACGGCCTGGCTGACCGTAGCGACGTTGGCTGCGGTATCGCTGTGCAGCGCGGCGCTGCTCGCCCGTGTGATCGCCGAAGGTCCGATCGCCATGACGATGGGCCAGTGGCTGCCGCCCTTTGGCATCTCCGTGGTGGTCGACCCGCTGGGCGGTCTGCTCGCCCTGCTTGGCAGCGTGGTGGGGCTAATCACCGCAATCTACGCGCTGGCCGATGTAGATGTCGCCGCGCAGCGGGCGGGCTTCTTCTCCATGCTCAGCTTGCTGATCGCCGGCGTGAACGGCGCTTTTCTGACCGGCGACCTGTTCAACCTGTATGTCTGGTTCGAGGTGTTCGTCATCGCCTCGTTTGGCATGATTGTTCTGGGCGGCGAACGGTTACAGCTCGACGGCGCGGTCAAATACTGCGTGCTCAACCTGATCGCCACAACGATATTTCTCGTCGCGGTGGCGCTGCTTTACGGCACGCTCGGCACGCTGAACATGGCCGATCTGTCCGGCAAGCTCGCGGCCTATCCGCCGGATGACGCGCAGATGCTGACGATCGGGCTTCTGTTCCTCGTCGGATTCGGGATGAAGGCGGCCGCCGTGCCGCTCCATATCTGGCTGCCGGCCAGCTATCACACGCCCAAGCCGGTGGTCTCGGCGCTGTTCGCCGCCCTCCTGACGAAAGTTGGCGTCTACGCGGTGCTGCGCACCTACACCGTCATCATGCCCGCCTCGAACGAGAGCGCGTTGTTCGAGGTCATCTATGTCGTGGCGATCGCAACCATCGTGCTGGGCCTGCTCGGCGCGCTGGCCGAGAGCAATCTGCGCCGTATGCTCGGCTTCCTGCTGATCAGCGGCATAGGGGTGATGCTGCTGGGCTTGAGCGTGGACACGCGGCTGTCGCTCGCCGCGACAATCTTTTACACGGTGCATTCGATCCTGGTGATGGCGGGGCTTTATCTGCTCGCCGGGCTGGTGGAGCGGCGCACGGGGATGAGCTCGCTGCACCAGCTTTCGGGCATGTATACCGGCGCGCCGGTGTTGGCGGCGCTGTTCTTCGTCCTCGGCTTCGCCGCCGCCGGCTTGCCGCCGCTGTCGGGCTTCTGGCCGAAGGTGCTGCTGATCGAGGCCTCGCTCAATGAGCAGCAATATGCGGCGGTCGCCGCGCTGATCCTGAACGGGCTGTTCTCGATGATGTTGGTCGGGCGCGCCTGGGCGCTGATGTTCTGGCGGCCCGTCGTCACGGCCAGCATGATTGAAGAGCCGCGGCGGCCGCAGCCGCGCGAGGCGGCCGCGCCCGCGCCAAAAGCCGCAGCATTGTCCGCCGCGCCGACCCCGCCGAAAGAGGAGCCGACGCCGGGACGCAACCCGCCGGCTCTGCTGCTCCCGGTGATTGTCACGGCGCTGGCGGCAGTGATCCTGGGCATCTGGCCCGCGCCGCTCCTCGAGCTGTCCGACATGGCGGCGGGAGACCTGCTTGATCCCTCCGCATACATCAACGCCGTGTTCGGGAGCGCGCGATGACCCGCACCGTTCTGACCAACACTCTGCTCGCCCTCGCCTGGGGCGCCGTCACCGGCTCCTTCACGCTGCTCAACCTGCTGTTCGGCTTCGTGATCGCCGCGCTCGCGCTTTGGCTCATCCGGGAGCAGTTCCACACGCAGGCCTATATCGAGCGCGCCTGGCGAATCGCCAGCCTGATCCTCGTATTCCTCAAAGACCTGTTCGTCTCGGCTTTTCGCGTAGCGGTCATCGTGTTGTCGCCCACGCGCCGCTATCAGCCCGGCTTCATCGCCTTTCCGCTGAGCACCGACCGCCCCGCGGAGATCGCGATCCTTGCGAACATGATCACGCTGACGCCGGGCACGCTCAGCGTTGACGTTTCCGACGACAAATCGACGCTGTTCATCCACTGCATCGACGTGCCGGACACCGAGGCGCTCAAGCGCGATATCGCCGAGGGCTTCGAGCGCAAGATCATGGAGGCCATGCGATGACGGCGGACGCCTTCCTCGATCTGGCGATCAATATCTCGCTCGCGCTCGTTTGCCTGGCGTTTTTCGTCGCGGTGGTGCGGCTGATGCGCGGGCCAACGCTGGCCGACCGCGTGCTGGCGCTGGACATGCTGGTGACGGTGGGCATCGGCTTCATCGCCGTGATCACGGTGCGCACCGGCTACGGGCAATATCTTGATGTGGCGATTGGCCTTGGCCTCGTCGGCTTCCTCGCGACGGTCGCCTTCTCGCGTTACATCCTCGCCCGCGGCCCACGGCCCGAGCGCCGCGAGCCCGTGCCAAGACCGAGCCAGCGAGAGACCGGGGTGCGGCTGAAAGGAGAGCCGGAATGATCGATTACATTGCCGGCGGTCTGCTGATCATCGGGGCCTTCTTCACGCTTGTCGCGGCGGTGGGCGTCGTGCGCCTGCCCGATCTCTATACCCGCATGCACGCCGCCAGCAAAACCGGCACTGTCGGGTCGGGCGTCATGCTGCTCGCCATCGCCTTCCACTCGGGAGAGTTCGACGTGGTGACCCGCGCCATCGCGGGCATCGTCTTTTTCCTGTTGACCGCGCCGCTGTCCGCGCATCTTCTCGCCCGCGCGGCCTATTGCACTGGCGTGCGGCCCTGGCCGCGCACCGATCCGGACGAGTTGTCCGGCCATTACCAGCAATCCGCGGAACAACCCCGCCTGACCAGTCCGTCCGAGTGACGCGAAATTATCTTTCCATTGGATTGAATGACTTTTTCCAGCAAATTCTCCTGGACCGGGTTCGTAGAGCGTAAAAGCCGGGCTGGTGCTCAAACTGCGACACTTTCGGAACGTTTTTGGCGCGTCTTGCCAACATCACATTTTCGTCGCGATCGCCGCATAGCGAAAGTATCGGTTGAAAATCGTTTCTTTTCCTCTATTTTACAAACTGCCGTTAGATAATAAAGCCATGCAAAGCCGTCGTTGGCGTGAGCCCATGGGATCGGATGTGAAATCAAGCGCGAGCGACGATCCAACATCCCTCGAAATGGCGCAAAGTGATGGCGTCAGCGAACACACGGACTAAGCGAACGGCGAACGAAAGGAGACCTTGTCAATGGAACAGACTGTGGATAACACCGAACTCGTGGAACTCACCACGAACATTGTTTCTGCATACGTGAGCAACAATACCGTGGTGTCGGCCGATCTGCCCAACCTGATCAACGAAGTTCATGGCGCTCTTGTGCGCGCCGCTGCGAACAAGGGGCAGCCGCAGGCCGAAGAGCAGAAGCCGGCCGTTCCCATCAAGAAGTCGGTCACGCCGGACTACATCGTTTGCCTGGAAGATGGCAAGAAATTCAAATCGCTGAAGCGGCACCTCCGGGCGCATTACAACATGACGCCGGACGAGTATCGGGAGAAGTGGGGCCTGCCGCACGACTACCCGATGGTCGCGCCCAACTATGCCGCGGCGCGCTCTCAGCTCGCCAAGCAGATGGGCTTGGGTCAGCGCCGCCGGCGCTAAGACCGCTTGCGGGGCAAGCCCCGCGAGACAAGCAAAACTTCCGATAGGGCGGATAGTCTCGCATGAAAACCGGGGCGTCCGCCCTCTATTTTTGCGAACGCCGAAGCCATAGCCCCTTCGTGCACCGCTGGGCGTTCTGGTGTACCCTTCCGCTCATGGAATTACACGTTCTCGCCACCGCACCGGAAGACCGAACAGCAGCCCCGTTCTTCGACCCCGAGGCCGCGCGCGCCGAATTGACGGCGCTTTGGCGTCGGCACGGCGACAGCGAATCGCTGCGCCCGAAAGCGCTCGAGCTGCTCAAGCAGATCGTCAGCGAAGCCCGTGATGACGCCCAGGCGGAACTGGAACGCACGGGCGACGGGCGGGCTTGCGCGGCGAACCTGTCGCTGTTCCAGGATGAACTGATCCGGGTGATCTACGACTTTGTCGTCAGCCACATCTACCGCGCAAAGAACCCCTCCACGGCCGAGCGCATGACCGTGATCGCCACGGGCGGCTACGGCCGCGGCATGCTCGCCCCGAAGTCGGACATCGACCTGCTGTTCCTGCGCCCCAGCAAGCAGACCGCGTGGGGCGAGAGCGTGGTCGAGAGCATCCTTTATTTCCTTTGGGATCTCGGTTTCAAGGTCGGCCACGCCACGCGCACCATCAACGACTGCATCACGCTGGCGCGCCGCGACATGACCATCCGGTCCTCACTGCTGGATTCGCGGCTGATCCTCGGCGACGAAGAGCTGTTCCAGCGCTTCCGCGACAGGTTCCGCTCCGCCGTCATTTCCGGCACCGAAAAGGAATTCATCGAAGCGAAGCTCGCCGAGCGCGACGCCCGGCATGAACGCTCCGGCAATTCGCGCTACCGCGTCGAGCCGAACGTCAAGGACGGCAAGGGCGGACTGCGCGATCTGCATACGCTTCATTGGCTGGCGAAATATCTCTATCCGGAGAGCGAGAGCGAGGACTGGGTCGCGCTTGGCATTTTCAGCCCGGCCGAACAGCGCAATTTCCGCCGCTGCGAGGATTTCCTCTGGACAATCCGTTGCCATCTGCACTTCCTGGCCAACAAGCCGGAAGAAATCCTGACCTTCGACCGCCAGCTCGTCCTTGCCGAGCGCCTCGGCTACCGCGAGGGCGGCAATCTGCGCTCGGTCGAACGCTTCATGAAGCATTATTTCCTGGTGGCGAAGGAGGTCGGCGACCTCACGCGCATCGTCTGCGCCAGCCTGGAAATGCAACAGCTCAAGGCGACCCCGACGCTCGGCAATGTGCTGGCCAGCATGGGCTGGCGCAAACGCGCCAAGCTGAGCGCGACGACGGATTTCCGCATCGAGAACGGGCGGATCATGGCCAAGCGCGCGGATGTGTTCAGCGCCGATCCCGTCAACATGATCCGCGTCTTCGCGCTGGCCGAGCGCCACAAGGTGCTGTTCGATCCGGAGGTCTTCCGGCTGATCCGCGCGTCGCTGCCGCTGATCAACGATGAGGTCCGCGCCGACCCGGATGCCAACCGGCTGTTCCTGGAGTTGCTGACCTCGCCCGGCAATCCCGAGATCGCGCTGCGCCGCATGAACGAAGCCGGCGTCCTCGGCCGCTTCATCCCGGATTTCGGCCGCGTCGTGGCGATGATGCAGTTCAACATGTATCACCATTTCACGGTGGATGAGCACCTGATCCGCACCATCGGCGTTCTCTCCGAGATCGAGGACGGCGATCTGGCCGACGAGCTGCCGCTTTCCACCGGGATCATCCGCAACATCCAGAATCGGCGCGCGCTGTTCGTCGCGGCCTTTCTCCACGACATCGCCAAGGGCCGTGACGAGGATCACTCCATCGCCGGCGCGCGCGTCGCGCGCGAGCTGTGTCCGCGCCTTGGGCTGAGTGCGGCGGAA
>CAYYSM010000059.1:326-10264 GCA_964474225.1 uncultured Hyphomicrobiaceae bacterium | reverse complement strand
GTTCGACGCGCATATCTACGGGGCCGCCAGCGCGGCGTCCGACGTTCTGAAGGCGCTGATCCCATTCCTCATCCTTGCCGCGATGCGCCGGCGCCACTGGTCGCAGGCGCTGGGCGCGATGCTGTTGCTGGTCATCTGCGCGGCCTATTCGCTGACATCCTCGCTGGGATTCGCTGCGCTCAACCGCAGCGACACCGTGAACGAGCGGGCTATGAGCGCTGCCACCTACAAGGACCTGCGCTCGGAATTGCAGTTCTTGCGCGACCAGATGGCGGGACTGCCGCAGCACCGGCCAATGGGCGTGGTTGAGAGCAACATCGCCCAGCACAAGCAACACCGCCGCTGGGACTCGACCAGTGGCTGCACCAACGCCACCGTGCCGCCCAGCATCGCCTATTGCGAAGAGTTCCACGCACTGGAGGCCGAACTGGCCGCCGCCGCCAAGGCCGCGAAACTCGACCAGCGCATCATGGCGGTGCGCGCCGATCTGGGCAATGTGCGCGGCGTCGGTCCGGTGACCGAGGCTGACCCGCAGGCGGCCATACTCTCGAACATTTCCGGCGTAGGGACCGACCACGTCCAGCTTGCGCTGATCATCCTGGTCTCGGTGCTGGTCGAGGCCGGTTCGGCGCTGGGCTTCTATGTCGCGCTGAGCCACTGGCGGATTTTCGATGACAAATCGCTCGGCGTGCCCGCGCCGGTGGAGGTGGCTGCGCAGCCGAAGCGCACGCTGCCCGCGCTGGTTGCGCCAGAAGAGGCGGAGCTGCCCTACGAGCGAAGCGATGTGGAGATGTACTTCGACGAGCGTGTGGAGCAGTCCAAGGAATCCAGCGTCACCGCGCTGGCGCTGTTCGAGGACTACTGCAACTGGTGCGACCTGAAAGACAAGACGCCGGTGAGCTTGCCGATCTTCGGGCGGCAGTTCGCCGATCTGGGCGTGC
Source organism: uncultured Hyphomicrobiaceae bacterium (assembly GCA_964474225.1). GTDB lineage: Bacteria > Pseudomonadota > Alphaproteobacteria > Rhizobiales > Rhodomicrobiaceae > Dichotomicrobium. The sequence continues at coordinate 9,323 of CAYYSM010000059.1, read as the reverse complement.
AGAAGGCGAAGATCGGCGGGCGCATCCGCTATATCGGCATCCGCCTGCTCGAAGAGGGCGACGTGGAGGCGGAGAAGGAGAACGAGGAAGCCTTCGCGTGATCCGAGCTGTGGATGAGCGCCGCGCGCGGCGCGCGGATTGACGCCCCTACCTTGCGCGTCGCGGCCAGACCGCTGATCCTCTGCGGTGGTCTGGCCGCGAGCGTTTGGAGGGCGGAATTGCATCTTATCAAGCTGTGCGTGGGCGTCGAGAGCATCGAGGATCTGGAGCGGCGGATCACGCGGCGCGGCGGCGAAATCGTCCACACCACCCGCCAGTTTCCGCGCCAGGCCGACGCGCTGAAGGACGGCGGCTCGCTCTACTGGGTGATCAAGGGGCTGATCCAGGCGCGCCAGCCGATCCGCGATCTGCGCGCCGAGACCGACCATGATGGCCGCTCCGTCTGCGCCATCGTGCTCGCGCCGGACTTGATCCCCGTGCAGCCGCGCCCGCGCCGCCCGTTTCAGGGCTGGCGCTACCTCAAGCCGGAGGATGCGCCGCCCGACCTCGCCACCGGCGCGAATGACGACATCCCGCCGGGCATGCGCGCCGCGCTCGCCGAACTCGCGCTCATCTAGCGTGCGTTGAAACAGCCGGATTTGTCCCGTGCGCGGTGCGGTGCCTCGTACCGCTCCGCAGACACGGGATCGTCGTCGGCAGACGCATCCCGATCCCGGATCAGCGGCGCACCGCTGGCGCGCTGCACCGCGTCCGGGATGACGGCGGTGCGAACTCGGCAGCCCGGATTCGCCGCTTGCGCTTCAGATCTTGCGCAAATGCACGGTCTGCACCGTGTGATCCGCGACCTTTTCGAGGATCAGCATGGCGCGCTGGCGGGTCGGCAGGATGTTGGCGCGCAGATTGGCGAGGTTGATCGTCTCCCAGATATGCCGCGCCGTCGCCCGCGCCTCCTCGTCCGACAGTTTCGAGTAGCGATAGAAATACGCCGCCGGATCGCGGAACGCCGTCTTGCGCAGGCGCATGAACCGCTCGACATACCACTGCCCGATCAGGTCGGGATCGGCGTCGATATAGATCGAGAAGTCGAAGAAGTCGGAGACGAACGGGATCGCCTCGCCGTCGCTCGGGAGCTTGGCGGGCTGCAGCAGGTTCAGCCCCTCGACGATCAGAATGTCCGGGCGGTCCACGCAGATCGTCTTGTCGGGCAGCACGTCATAGTGGAAGTGCGAATAGACGGGCGCCTGAACCTGCGGGCGGCCCGCCTTGACCTCGGCGAGGAAGTGCAGCAGCGCGCGGGTATCGAAGCTCTCCGGGAAGCCCTTGCGGTTCATGATCCCGCGCTCTTCGAGCACCGCGTTGGGCAGCAGGAAGCCGTCGGTCGGCACGAGGTCCACGCGCGGCGAATTGGTCCAGCGCGACAGAAGCGCCCGCAGCACGCGCGCCGTCGTGCTCTTGCCGACCGCGACGCTGCCGGCGATGCCGATGATGAAGGGCGTCTTGCCCTCGCTCTGGCCGAGAAAGCGCGAGGTGGCGGCGTGCAGCGCCTGCGACGCGCCGACATAGAAATTCAGCAGGCGCGACAGCGGCAGATAGACCTCGATCACCTCCTGCTCGGAGACGCGCTCGATGACGCCGGACAGCCGCTCCAGATCCTGGGCATCCAGGGTCATGGGCGTTTCGGCGCGCAGCTTCGCCCATTCCTTCTTGTTGAACGTGAGATAGGGCGAGATCGGTGAGGCGTGGTCTGTCGTCATGCGGTTCCGGTCTCGCGCCGGCATTGCGCCGTTAGTCTTGCGGTCCTGCGGGCGTGGGCGCGGACATGCGCTGCTCCAGCACGGCCATCACATCCTCGTAAGGGATGTCCCGCGCCTCCAGCAACACCAGCAGATGATACAGCAGATCAGCCGCCTCCAGTTTCAGGGCGTCGTCGCTTTCATGCAGGGCGGCGATGACGGTCTCGATCGCTTCCTCGCCCATCTTGCGCGCGCAATAGGCCGGGCCGGCGTCCAGCAGCGTGCGCGTATACGAGGACTCCGCGGAGGCCTCGCGCCGCTGTTTGATGATCTCGGCCAGTTGCGAGAGTGTATCGTCCGCCATGTCACAACCCCCCTTGTTGCGTTGGGTGCGGGTCAGTCGTCCATCCGCACGGCGATGCCGGCCTCGGCCATGTGCTGCTTCGCCTGGCGGATGGTGTGGTCGCCGAAATGGAAGATGGATGCCGCGAGCACCGCGCTCGCGCCGCCGTCCTCCACGCCTTCGACAAGGTGATCGAGCGTGCCGACCCCGCCCGAGGCGATCACCGGCACTTCCACAGCGTCGCTGATCGCGCGGGTGAGCGTGATATCGAAGCCCGCGCGGGTGCCGTCGCGGTCCATCGAGGTCAGCAGGATTTCGCCCGCGCCCAGTTCAACGACCTCGCGCGCGTAGTCAACCGCGTCGATGCCGGTCGGGTTGCGTCCGCCGTGAGTAAAGATTTCCCAGCGGTCCGGTTCGCCTGGCGCGGAGACCTTCTTGGCGTCGACCGCCACAACGATGCATTGCCGGCCGAACTTGTCGGCGGCTTCGCGCACGAAGTCGCGGTTCTTTACAGCCGCGGTGTTGATCGAGACCTTGTCTGCGCCTGCCTCCAGCAGCTTGCGGATGTCGTCCGCCGTGCGCACGCCGCCGCCCACGGTCAGCGGCATGAAGCAGCGCTCGGCGGTGCGCCGGACCACGTCGAGGATGGTGCCGCGCTGCTCGTGGCTGGCGGTTATGTCGAGGAAGCAGAGTTCGTCCGCGCCCGCGGCGTCGTAGGCCGTGGCGGCTTCGACCGGATCGCCCGCGTCGCGCAGATCGACGAAGTTGACGCCCTTGACCACCCGGCCGTCTTTCACGTCCAGGCAGGGGATGATGCGCACCTTAAGCATGGTGTGCGCTCCGCTGTTGGGCCAGGCGGGCAAGCGCGGCGCGCGGGTCGAGGCGGCCGTCATAAAGCGCGCGCCCTGCGATCGCCCCGGCGAGCCTGGCGTTTTCCGGTTGCAGCAGCCGTTCGATGTCCTCCATCCCGGCCAGCCCGCCCGAGGCGATCACCGGGATGTCCACCGCCTCGGCCAGTTCGCGCGTCGCGGCGAGGTTCAGCCCTTCCAGCATTCCGTCGCGCGCAATGTCGGTGTGGATGATCGCGGCCACGCCTGAATCCTCGAAGCGCCGCGCGAGATCGACCGCGCTCAATTCGCTCGTCTCGGCCCAGCCTGCGATGGCGACTTGCCCCTCGCGCGCGTCGATCCCCACGGCGATCCGGCCGGGAAACTGCCGGCAGGCCTCCTTCACCAAATCGGGATCACGGACGGCCACCGTGCCGAGGATCACGCGTCGCACTCCGCGGCCCAGCCACGTGTCGATCCCTGCCAGATCGCGGATGCCACCGCCGAGCTGCACCGGGATGTCCACCGCCCCCAGAATGCCCTCGACCGCGCTGGCGTTCACCGGCTTGCCGGAAAACGCGCCGTTCAGATCGACGATATGCAGGTATTGGAAGCCATCATCAGCAAAGGCGCGGGCCTGCGCGGCGGGGTCGTCGCCGTAGACCGTGGCCTGATCCATCTCGCCGCGGCGCAGGCGCACGCATTGGCCGTCTTTCAGGTCGATGGCGGGAAAAAGGATCATGGCGCCTCTTGGTTCTGCCAACCAGCCGGCGGTCACGCGCAACGTGTTTCGAGAATCACGGCGGCACGCGATGCGCGCGAGGTTCGACGGCTGCGCATCGGCCGCTGATCGGGCAAAGGTCGTTTCGAATCGTTACCTAACCTAGGCGAGCAGGAAAATAAAGCCGATTTGGGGCTTAGGGCGACCAATGGAGGAAGTTGGCGATGAGTTTTAGCCCCAGTTTCTGGCTCTTCTCCGGGTGAAACTGCGTGCCCGCCATATTGTCCTGCGCCACCGCGGCGACGACCGGCCCGCCGTAATGCGTCGTGGCGATGACCACTTCGGAGTCCGCTGGCGTCATCGCGTAGGAGTGGACGAAATAGGCGTGCCAGCCGTCTGGTCCAGTCGGGACGCCCCTGAACAGCGAGTGTTCGCGCGGCGTCTCCAGCGTGTTCCAGCCCATATGCGGGATTTTCAGCGCCGGGTCGTCCGGCGTGATCTTCTCCACCTTCCCGGCGATCCACCCCAGCCCCGGCCAGTCGCCATGCTCCAGCCCGCGCTCGGCCATGAGCTGCATCCCGACGCAGATGCCCAGGAAGGGGCGGGCGCGCCGGCGCGCGGTTTCCTCCAGCGCCTCCAGCATGCCGTCGATGCGCTCCAGGCCCGCGCGGCAGTCGGCGAACGCGCCCACGCCCGGCAGCACGATGCGCTCGGCGCGGCGCACATCTTCGGGGTCACTGGAAATGCGCACCGGATCGGATGCGCCGGTCTGGCGCGCGGCGCGCTCGAACGCTTTCTTCGCGGAATGCAGATTGCCGGAGCCGTAGTCGATGATGAGCGTCATGCCGGTGCGGCGGCTTCGCCGTTGGTCTTGGCTTGGTGGGAGCGCGCTTCGATCGGCTGCCCGCGGTCGCGCAGCCATTCGCGGAAGAACTTCTGCTCGGCCTCCTGGCGGTTCGACGCCGACACGACGCCCGCCAGTCTGTAGCCCGAGCGCTCTAGCGACCAGCGGCGCAGGTTATGCGCCTCGAAGCCGACGATCACCGAGACCGCCATGCTGAAGAAGCCGAGCGCCTGCTGGTTCATCCCGAGCGCCGCCCCGATCAGGTTGAGCGCGATGACGATCGCGAGAAAGCCGAGCGAGGCGAGCCAGAGCCGGTGCACCAGCAGCCAGGGCAGGGCAAATAACGTCGCCAGCAGCGAGAACCTCTCGGGTATGAACACAAAGCGCTCGGCATAGGCGCCGAGATCGCCCGTTTTCTGCAGCTCGCCCTCATCCGGCGCGTGTACCGTGTAAACCGCCACCGTTCGTCCCTCAGCGCTGTTTGCCTTCCGCGCGGCCCAGTTCATGGGCCAGCCGGTCGAGGATGCCGTTGACGAGGCCAGGTTCCTCGCCCGCGAAAAAGGCGTGCGTGATATTCAGATATTCGTCGATCACCACCTTAAACGGAACGTCCTGCCGCGCAATCAATTCATAGGTGGCCGCGCGCAGGATCGCCAGCAGCGTGCTGTCCAGCCTGCTGAGCCGCCAGCCTTCCGGCAGGTGCGAGGCAATCAGCCCGTCAACCTCGTCCTGCTGGCGCACGACGCCCCGCAGCAGATCGGCGAAGAACGGTTGATCGGGTTCGGCCGGAACTTCGCCCTCGGCGCGATCGCCTAGCCCGTCGCGCTGGCCGAAACGGTAGCTGCCGAACTCGGCGATCACGTCATCCAGGCCGATCCGCGTGGCATCCATCTGATAGAGTGCCTGCACGGCGGCGAGGCGGGCGGCGCTGCGCGCGAGCGAGCGTTTCCGGGACGGTTTCGCGGACTCCGACATCTTGGCTTCGCTGCAAAAGGCTTACTGGGTCACATGCAAACGCCGGGACAGGGCGATCAGGTCCATGCAGGCCGCCGCCGCGCCTGCGCCCTTGTTGCGGCGGTCTACCCTGGCGCGCTCCATCGCCTGCGCGTGGTTTTCAACGGTCAGGATGCCGTTGCCTAACGGAATGGCGTGTTGAACAGCGAGGTCCATGAGCGCGCGGGCGCTCTCTCCGGCGACGATGTCATAATGCGCGGTCTCCCCGCGGATGACGCAGCCGAGCGCCACGCAGCCGTCATAGCCGCCGGCGTGGCTGCGCATGGGCAGGAGGCCGGCGCGATGCACCAGCGTTACGGCCTGCGGCACCTCCAGCACGCCGGGCACGGAAATCCGCTCGCAGGTGCCGCCGCGGCTCTCGATCTCCTTGGCCGCGCCGTTGTAAAGCTCGTCGGCGATGTCGTCGTAGAACCGCGCTTCCACGATCAGGATCGCGGGCGCTGGCGGCCCGTCTCCGGGCGATTGTGCGCTCATGGGTATGGTCTTTCCGGCCGTGCGCCTTGCTGGCGCTCAGGACCGCCGCTCAGGCGCTTTCACCTGTCAGGCCCTGTTTCTGCGCCTCCAACAGACGCGCTACATAACGCGCCAGCAGGTCGATTTCCAGATTTAAGCGGTCGCCGGAGCGTTTTTCGCCCCAGGTGGTGACCGCAAGGCTGTGCGGGATCAGATTGACGCCGAAGCGCGTGCCGCTGACCTCGTTGACAGTGAGCGAGGTGCCGTCGAGCGCGACCGAGCCCTTCGGCGCGAGGAAAGGCGCGACCTCCGGCGGCGTCTCGATCTCGAAGCGGGTGGAGTCGCCGTCCGGCGTGGCCGCGACGATTTCCGCGACCGCGTCGATATGGCCGGTGACCAGATGCCCGCCCAGCTCGTCGCTCAGGCGCAGCGACCGCTCCAGATTGACGCGCCGGCCGGGCGTCCAGTCGCCCAGCGTGGTGCGCGAGAGCGTCTCCAGCGAAACATCGACGCCGAAAATGCAGCCGCCCTCCGGGCGCGGCAGAATTTCGGTGACCGTCAGGCAGCAGCCGTCGCAGGCGATCGACGCGCCCATCACGACGTCGTCGCGCGGATAGCTGCAGGCGATCTGGAAGCGCCCGTCCTGGCGCGATTGCACCGTGCCGACGTCAGTGATGATCCCGGTGAACATGATCCATGCGCCGTGCGTTGCGATAGAGCGTGAGCCGGTCCGGGCCAAGCTCGCGCGCTTCGTGGATAACGAACTGGGGCAGCGTCGGGATCAGGTCCAGCCCATCCGGCGGAAATGGCGGGAGACCGTTCGCCCCCGCCGCCCGCGCGCCGCGGAACAACACCAGCTCATCGACATAACCCGCGTCGAGGAACGCGCGCGCCACCGCCGGGCCGCCCTCGACCATCAGCCGGGTGATGCCGCGCTCGCTCAGCACTTGCAGAATGCTGCCCGGCGCGAGCCGGCCATTGGGCGTGAGCGCGCAGGACAGGCACTCGACCCCGATCGAGCGCAGCCGCGCGATGTTGTCGGGCGGGGCGTCGACGCCATGCAGCACCCAGACCGGATGTGTTTTCGCGGAGCGCGCAAGCTTGCTGTCATGCGACAGGTCGGCCCGCCGAGCGAGCACCACGCGCACCGGCGAGCGCCAGCCAAGCCCCGGCAGGCGGCAGGTCAACGACGGGTCATCGGTCTTCACCGTGCCGTTCCCCACGAGAATCGCGTCGGCGCGGGCGCGCATCAGATGGGCGCGGTTGCGCGCGACCTCGTCGGTGACGAAAACCGGCTTGCCGCCGCCGCGCGGTATTCGTCCGTCCGCGCCGACCGCGAGCTTGAGCTGAACGAAGGGCCGGTTCTCGCGCATCCGCAGGATATGGCCGAGCGAAATCCAGTGCGCTTCGCCGGTATCGGCCGCGCGGCGCACCTCCACGCCCTGGGCGCTCAGCGCGTCCAGCCCCTTGCCGGCGACGAGCGGATTCGGATCCTCGACCGCGTAGATCAGCCGCTTGATGCCGGCCGCGGCGATCGCCTCGACGCATGGCGGACTTTTGCCGTAGTGACAGCATGGCTCCATCGTGACGAACATCGTCGCGCCCCGCGCCGCCGCGCCGGCCATGCGCAGCGCCATCACCTCTGCATGGGGCCGCCCGCCCGGCGCGGTCCCGCCGACGCCGAGGATTTCGCCGGTCGCTTCGTTCGTCACCACCGCGCCCACGGCAGGGTTCGGCCAGGTTTGCCCCAGCGGCGTACGCGCAGCGCGCAGCGCAAGGCGCATCGGCGTCACGCGGCGCGCGGCAATATCGTCAACCGGGAGAGTAAAGGCCGCGAGGGCACTGGTGTTATCGCTCATCCGTCTTGTCGTCCGCCCGGGCGAGCCGCTTCTCCGAGAGTTCGCTGAGCAGCTCTGCGAAGTCGCTGGCCTCGCGGAAATTTTTGTAGACCGAGGCATAGCGGACGTAAGCGACGTCATCCAGCGTCTTCAAGCCCTCCATGACCAGCTCGCCGATCCGGTGGCTGCTGATTTCGGGTTCGCCCGAGCTTTCCATGCGCCGGACGATTCCGCTTACGAGCTGGTCGATACGTTCCGGCTCAACCGCCCGTTTGCGCGCGGCGATCTGGATGGAGCGCGCCAGTTTGTCACGGTCGAAGGGGACGCGGCGGCCGTTGCGCTTGATGATGGTGAGTTCGCGAAGCTGGATGCGCTCGAAGGTGGTGAAGCGCCCGCCGCATTCGCCGCAGAAGCGGCGACGCCGGATTGCGCCGTTGTCCTCGGCCGGACGCGAGTCTTTAACCTGCGTATTCAGCGCGCCGCAAAACGGACATCTCATGATTGACACAAGCCCTTTAACGCCGCCGAAAAGGGCTTCCGGCGCGCGCGATGGGTCGAGTTAGACAGAATGGCGGACTGGCCCGCGCCAGCCCGCTTCCGGAGATGAGTCGGAGATCAATATATCGGGAAACGGCGGCACAAATCCAGAGCGCGGCGCTTGACTTCTGCCTCGACGCCCTCGTTTCCGTCCGCACCGTTGCGCGCAAGCCCGTCGAGCACGTCCAGGATCATCTTGCCGACCGCCTGGAATTCCGCCACGCGGAAGCCGCGCGTTGTGCCGGCCGGCGAGCCTAGGCGGATGCCCGATGTCACGGTCGGCTTCTCGGGGTCGAATGGCACGCCGTTCTTGTTGCAGGTGATATGCGCGCGCCCCAGCGCCGTCTCCGCGGCCTTGCCGGTCAGTCCCTTCGGGCGGAGGTCGACCAGTACGACATGGCTGTCCGTGCCGCCGGAGACGATGTCCAGCCCACCGGATTTCAGCGTCTCAGCGAGCGCCTTGGCGTTGTCGATCACCGCCTGCGAGTAGACCTTGAACTCCGGGCGCAGCGCCTCCCCGAACGCGACCGCCTTGCCGGCGATGACGTGCATCAGCGGCCCGCCCTGCATACCGGGGAACACGGCCGAATTGAACTTCTTGGCGAGGTCGGGGTCGTTGGTGAGGATCATGCCGCCGCGCGGGCCGCGCAGTGTCTTGTGCGTCGTGGTCGTGGCGACGTGGGCGTG
>CAYYSM010000059.1:0-316 GCA_964474225.1 uncultured Hyphomicrobiaceae bacterium | reverse complement strand
GCCGGCGAAATGCGCCATGTCCACCATGGACCACGCGCCGACGCTGTCCGCGATCTGGCGGAAGCGTGCGAAGTCGATCTGACGCGGATAGGCCGAGCCGCCAGCGAGGATGATCTTCGGCTGATGCTCCTTGGCGAGGGCTTCGACCTCATCATAGTCGATGAGCGCGTCCTCTTTCCGCACGCCGTAGTGAACCGCGTTGAACCACTTGCCCGAGACGTTCGGGCCTGCGCCGTGCGTCAGATGGCCGCCAGCATCGAGGCTCAGCCCCATGATCGTGTCGCCCGGCTTGATGAGCGCAAGGAATACCGCCTGG
>CAYYSM010000058.1:0-10285 GCA_964474225.1 uncultured Hyphomicrobiaceae bacterium | reverse complement strand
CCGGGCTGGGCGAGGACCAGGACGTCGACGAGGTCCGCGAGCAGGTGATGAACGTCGTGCGCGGGCACTTCCGGCCGGAGTTCCTGAACCGGATCGACGAGATCGTGTTGTTCCACCGCCTCAAGCGCGCGCAGATGGCCGAGATCGTCGACATCCAGATGCAGCGCGTGCGGGGGCTGCTCGCCAGCCGCAAGATCACGCTGGAGATGGACGACGCGGCCCGGCGTCTGCTGGCCGAGCGCGGCTACGACCCGGCCTATGGCGCGCGCCCGCTCAAGCGCGTGATCCAGAAATACGTGCAGGACCCACTGGCCGAGATGATCCTGATGGGCAAGATCAAGGACGGCCAGACCGTCAGCTTGAGCGCGCGCGGCAGCGAACTCGTGATCGACGGGGCGCCGGTGCGCGTCGCGGCGTAATCAATGGAGACGATGGAGGCGATGCTTGGTCATCGCCTCTAGCTCGCCTTGCGCAGCAGCTTCGAGATGCCGTGCTGGGTCTTCTCCCAGTAGAACGGGTTGGTGACGAGCTGATAGAGCGCGCGCCACGCCGCCACCGAGATGCACAGCCAATAAACGGGAATCAGCAGAATTTGCGGCAACAGGTCGGCCACCCCGCGCGCCCGCAAGGACACCACCCCGAGCACGATCGCCGCGCCATAGCCCGCCACCAGATTGAACGTCGCGATCACCCAGAAATGCAGGCCGAGCAGGCTCTCCGCATGATGCATGAAGCCGCCATGCGCCGTGTCATAGGCCAGCAGGATATAGAACAGCGGATGCGCGAGCGTGGAGATCACCACGGCTGCGAACAACCCCTGAAACGCCCAGAAACCGCCGATGCCGAGCTCGGCGCGCAGCCGCTCCGGCCGGCGCATATGCACGGCGTAAGTCTGCATCCAGCCCTTGAGCCAGCGCGTGCGCTGTCGCAGCCAGTTGCCGGGCTGGCAGGCGGCCTCCTCCCAGGTTGTCGAATTCAGCACCTTGCAGCGCCAGCCCGCGCGATAGATGCGCATGCCCAGATCGGCGTCCTCGGTGACGTTGAAGGCATCCCACGCGCCAAGCTCGCGCAGCGCCTCGATGCGGAAGTGGTTGGACGTCCCGCCCAGCGGGATCGGCAGCCGCAGCATGTCGAGCGCGGGCAGGATGCCCCAGAACAGCGACGTGTATTCGATGGTGAACTGCTTGGCGAGCCAGTTCTCGGTGGCGTTGTCGAAGTTCAGCTTGGCTTGCAGGCACACCACGTTGCGCGGCGCCTGCGCGAACATTTCCGCGGCCTTGCGCAGCTGGTCGGGTTCCGGCCGGTCCTCCGCGTCATAGATCACCGCGAAATCGCCCGTGGCGAACTCCAACGCGAAATTGCAGGCCTTGGGCTTTGTGCGCGGCTGCCCGTCCGGCACGGTGATGATGTCGAAATTGGCGGGGAGCGTCATGGCCCGCGCCGCCACGATGGTGTCCTCGTCGACGCTTTCCAGAATCAGCTTGATGTCGAGCTTCGTGGCCGGATAATCGAGTGCGCGCAAATTGGCGACGAGTTGCGGCAACACGTTCGCCTCGCGGAACAGCGGCACGAGAATGGTGTAGCGCGGCAAATCCGCGTCAGCGACGGCCGGAGGCGCGGGCGCGCGCCGGAACGCGAAGGTCCGGCCCGCGAGTTGCCCCGCCGCGATAAGCCGCAGGATCACGGTCATCAGAAAGACCAGCGACAGCGCGGCGGAGAGCAGCGTCATCGTATCGCGGAAGGAGATGACCGCCGCGCCCGTGACCAGCCCGGCAAAAGCGAGCAGATAGAGCATCTGCCAGAGCGCCACGCCGTCCGCCGCCGACTGATCCGGCCGAAGGCGGCGCAGCCGCCAGGTGGCCGCACGCAGCAACGCGCGGCCGCGATGCCGGATGATGAGGTCGATCAGGTTCTGCCGCGTCAGCAGCGCCATCCGGCTGCGTCGCGCGCCGAGGGCATGCGAAAGCGAATCGAGGACATGCGCCGGGACCGCCTCGACGTTGAGCGCTGCCGCGACCCCATCCCCGCGCACGGGCAGCGGCGCGCGCGTATCCAACCAGCGCCGCGCGGGCACGCGGTACGCCGTATTGTGAAGGGTCAGGTTTTCAATCCCGAACTCCACGGCAAAGCCGCAACTGCGCGCCAGCGCATCGCGGTACGCATTTGGGGTGACCACGCCTTCCGCGAGTAAAACGGCGCTAGCATCAACCTTCCAAGTTGCCGCGAGAAACTCCGCCCGGTATAAATTCGCCGAGGAGACGCCGAGTCGCCAGAACAACTCGCTTTGCCAGCGCCCGCGATCAGGCGGCGGCAAGCGCGCGGACAGCGGCGCGGGGCTGGGGCGATAGCTGCGGATTAGCGCAGTCGGTTGCGGACGCATGACTCACTCGGAACGCAAAACACCAACGGCTCAAAATCACATATTTGGTGTCATGAGAATATCAGAAATCACATATTTGGAGACTCTTCCGCGACTGCTGTGCCTTCTGGGCACGCTCCTGATCGCGCTGGCCGTGACCGCCGGCCCGGTCGCAGCGCAGGACGAAATTCTGCAAGGCCCGGACACGGACACGGAAATCGACAGCGTCGTCGGACCGCGCCCGGACTGGTCCTGGCTCGACCAGTTGCGCTTCGTAACGACCTCGGACTTCCCGCCCTTCAACTATTATGACGAGGACGGCGTCCTGACCGGACTGAACGTCGATCTGGCGCGCAGCATCTGCCGGGTGCTCAGCGTCGATTGTCAGGTCAGCGAACTTGAATGGGACGACCTCACCGAAACCGTGAATGACGGCGCGGCGGATGCCGCTGTGGCCGGGATTGCGATCACGCCGGAGACGGCGCAGGCGCTCGACTTCACTGATGTCTATCTGCAGATTCCCGCGCGCTTTGCCGCCGCGCAGGACGCCGATATCGCGCGGATCACGGCGGAAAGCCTCGACGGCCGAACGATCGGCGTGGCGCGCGACACGGCCCATCACGCCTTTCTGAAGACCTTCTTCCCCGACGCCGAGTTAAGCCTTTTCGACAGCGTGGATGACGCGCGCGCCGCGCTGCGCGCCGGCGGCGTCGATCTCGTCTTTGCGGACGGGCTGAGCACGGTGTTCTGGGTGAACGGGGCCGGCTCGCGCGGCTGCTGCAAGATGGTCGATGGCGGCTTCATGGAGCCGAATTATTTCGGCCAGGGCCTGGCGATCGCGGTGCGGCGCGGCAATGACCGGCTGGTGACGGTGCTGAATTATGCCTTGGCGCGGCTGCGCGCCGAGGGCCGGCTGGAGGAGCTGATGCTTCGCTACTTCCCGCTGAGCCTCTATTGAGCCTTGTCGGCGCGCTTGGCCTCGGAATAAGGCTCGATCCGTTCCGCCGCCTGCTGGATCGCGCGCCTGCGGCGAAACGGCAGCAGGAGGCTCCACGAAAACCGCGTCGGGTCTTCGCTCTGATATTCCGACAGGCCGATCGTCATGCCCGTATGCCCGGCCTCCGGCTGCGCCCGGTAAGTGCCGAAGATGCGGTCCCAGATCGACAGGTTGAAGCCGAAATTGGAGTCCGTCTCGCGCCGGATCACGGAGTGATGCACCCGATGCATATCCGGCGTCACGAGAATGCGCCGCAGGATGGAGTCGAGCCAGCCCGGCAGCTTGATGTTGGCGTGGTTGAACATCGCGCAGCCGTTCAGGATGATCTCGAACAGCACAACCGCGATCGCCGGCGCGCCAAGCGCCAGCACCACGGCGATCTTGATGAGCATGGACAGCGCGATTTCAACGGGGTGAAAGCGCAGCGCGGTGGAGACGTCGAAATCCACGTCAGCGTGGTGCACCTGATGCAATCGCCACAGCACCGGCACCTTGTGGAACAGCACATGCTGGCCGTAGATCGCCAGGTCCAGCACGATGATCGCAATCAGGATTTCCAGCCAGAACGGCCAGCCCAGCAGGTTGAACGCGCCCCACCCTGCAATGCGCGCCCACTCGGCCGCCGCGACCGCCGCGACGGGCACGGCCAGCATGGCCATGAGCCGCAACAGTAGTGTGTTCAGCCCGGAAATGCTGAGGTTGGTCAGCCAGCGGCGCGGCTTCGAGTGGTGCAGCTCGCGTCGCGGCGCGCCCAACTCGATCAGGGCCATCACGACGAATATGCCGATGAAGGCGCTCAGCCGCAGGATCGTTTCGGTTGTCTGGCTCAGCTCGCCCATGCGCCTGTCTGTCCCCTATTTCCAGACCAAATATATATAGCGCAAGCGGCCAATCGGCGAGAGGCTGCGCCGATCTGTCAGATCACGACATGGCGAGCACGCGCGCCGCGCTCTATCGCCACGGTGTTGAGCTGGTCCAGTTCCAGCCGGTCCGCAAGCAGCTCCAGAAAGCGGGCCTCCTCCTGACTGACGCTGAGGTCAGCCGCCGCGATTTCCACGGCGAGGGCATAAGTCGTTTCGCGCAGGCGATGCGGAATGGCCGTGCCGATCTTGTGCAGGACCTTCTCCAGCCCGTCCTCGCCGCTGAGCATATTGCCGCAGGCTTCGGCCGTCTGGACGAGCGACTCGGTGTTGAAATCGCGGAACACCGGCAAATTGCTGACGATGCGCCCGATGCGCTGGAGTTCGTTGTCGGAAATCTCGCGATCCACGGCCGCGATCGTCACCATCGCGAAGATGAGCGCCTCGTGGATCTCGGCGACCTTCTCGGGACTTGTCGCGGATGTTTTCTCGGACATGGGCTTCCCTTTCAATTGCGCGGCTGCGCGGCCGGCTTGCTCTTCGCCGGTTTGTAACCTGTTCGCCCGCCTGATCAAGCACCCCATTGCCGCGCCCGGCCCGATTGACGCCCGTGCGCCCTGAGCCTAACTTGCGCGCGACTTCCATCACAACCGCATTCGCGCAGGCAAAAAGGCCAACGCCATGTCCACGACGTCCGATTCCCCCGCGTTCGATCCGCTCGCCGCCGAGATGATCGAGGCCGCGCGCGAGAGCAAGGCCTGGCCGTTCGAGGAAGCGCGCAAGCTCATCAAGCGGTTCGAGAAGGACGGCGCGCCGGATGTGGTGCTGTTCGAGACCGGCTACGGGCCGTCCGGCCTGCCGCATATCGGCACCTTCGGCGAGGTCGCGCGCACCAGCATGGTCCGCCATGCCTTTCAGGTGCTGACCGGCCTGCCGACGCGGCTGATCTGCTTCTCCGATGATATGGACGGGCTGCGCAAGGTGCCGAGCAACGTGCCGAACCGCGAGAAGATGGAAGCGTATCTCGGCCTGCCGCTGTCGAAAGTTCCGGACCCGTTCAGCGACGAGCACGAGAGCTTCGCCGCGCACAACAACCTGCGCCTGCGCCGCTTCCTGGATCGCTTCGGCTTCGACTACGAGTTCTATTCCGCCACGACCTGCTATCAGTCCGGCCAGTTCGACGAGACGCTGCTGAAGATGCTCAGCGTGTACGACAAGGTCATGGACATCATCCTGCCGACGCTGGGCGAGGAGCGGCGCAAGACCTATTCGCCGTTCCTGCCGGTCTGCCCGCGCACGGGCCGCGTGCTGCAGGTCCCCGTCATCACGCGCGACGTGGAGGCCGGCACCATCACCTATGAGGACCCGGACACCGGCGAGCGCGTGGAGACGCCCGTGACGGGTGGGCGCGTGAAGTGCCAGTGGAAGGCGGACTGGGCGCTGCGCTGGACCGCGCTCGGCGTGGATTACGAGATGGCGGGCAAGGACCATATCGACTCGGTGACGCTGTCCTCAAAGATATGCCGCGCGCTCGGTGGCCGCCCGCCGGAGGGCTTCAACTACGAGCTGTTCCTGGACGAGAACGGCGAGAAGATCTCCAAGTCAAAGGGCAACGGGCTGACAATCGACGAATGGCTGACCTACGCCTCGACCGAGAGCTTGAGCATGTTCATGTTCCAGAAGCCGCGCTCGGCGAAGAAGCTATATTTCGATGTCATCCCGAAGACCGTCGACGAATATCTGACCTTTCTGACCAAGTACCTGGACCAGACGCCGAAGGAGCGGGTCGCCAATCCGGTCTGGCACATTCATCTGGGCGATCCGCCGCGCGTCGAGGTGCCGATCAGCTTTTCGCTGCTGCTCAACCTCGTCAGCGCGTCGAACGCGGACAACAAGGACACGCTGTGGGGCTTCATCGGGCGCTATGCGCCGGGCGCAACGCCTGAGAATTCGCCGGAATTGGACCAGATGGTGGGCTACGCGATCGCCTATTTCCGCGATTTCGTCGCGCCGGCTAAGCAGTTCCGCGACCCGGACGATCGGGAGCGCGCGGCGATCACCGAGCTATACGAGCGGCTGGGCGAGATGGCCGAGGGCACGGCGGGCGAGGACATTCAGGCGGTTGTCTACGAGATCGGCAAGAAGCACGAATTCGACCCGCTGCGCGACTGGTTCCGCGCGCTTTACGAGGTGCTGCTGGGCCAGAGCGCCGGGCCGCGCTTCGGATCATTCGTGGAACTATACGGCGTGGCCAATACCCGCGCGATGATCGCCGAGCGGCTTTGGGGCGGGGAAAAGACCTGAGGACCGCTGCGCTCACGACGCATCGGAAAAGGCAATCATGCGCCCGGCGACGAGGACGCCGAGCCAGCACATCAATGACACGGCGCCCGTGCGGAAAAGCTGGCGGCGGCTTGCCGTCTCCAGCCATCGGCCGAACCACAGATGCGCTGACACAGCCGACACAGCGCCGAGCGCGAGCAGTGCCATCTTGATCTGGAACACGTTCAGGCTGGCGTATTCGCCTGCGCGCACGCTGAACAGCAGGAACCCCGTCATCACGGCTATTGCCAGCCCCGCGCCTGCCACGGGCACGAGAACACGCGCAAGATCGCGGTGCGCGACCCCTCGCCAGGCCCCCATGAGGCGCAGATCAAGCGGGACGGCCGCGCCCACCAGAAGCGCGATGCCGAGCACATGCGCGGTGTTGACCGCCGCATAGCCCCAGCGTGAAAACCGCAAGTAGGTTGCGAAGTCGGACTGCGACAGGGCCGCCAGCAGCCCATCCATCAGTCGCGGCCCGGATACAGCGCATATTCGTTGCCGTCGATATACAACCGTTCGGCCTTCACGCGCCGCTCGGACTCATTTGCGGACGGCTCACCAATGACCCTGAGTTCGACCCCCGGGGCCAGGTCATCGTCTTCCAGACCGGCGCGGTCATTGCGCCAGGGCTGGCCGACCTCGACGGTCCATTCCTCCCCTTCGACATCGACCCGGACAATTCCATGCGGGTTGCCGAGGCTCACCGATTTGATCACGCCGGTAAGGTCGATATTGCCGCCCGTGGTCCAACTCCACCCGTGATGGGCGCCGGCGGAAAGGGAAAACATGGCGGCGAAAACGACCGCGGTCATCGCAAAGAGGAGGGTGCGGAACATGCTTGTCTCTCACTGGTTCGAATGCTTCATATCGGCTATAAGTCATGCGACCGGGAACGATGCTCGGCTGTTCGTCGCTTGGCTGCGTTTCACACCGGAGATGGCGGTTCGTGGGCAGCGCCGCAAGGCAGGCGAGGCGTTCGGTCAGACCGCCCGCATTTCGATGTCAAGCAGCGGGAACATCTGCAACCGAAATTGGCCGTGCGCGTTGACGCGCCGCACATCCCGGCGGAAGATATCCGGTCAAGCTGGCCACAGGCGGGCAGAGGCGGGACCGGACACATGCTCATTCAAAATACCACCAACCTGATCCGCGCGGCGACCGACGGCCGGTTCGCCCTCGCCGATCATTCCCCGTCCTGGGACGGCACGGACCGCGTCGATGGCCGCTCGGGCAAACCCCTCAAGAAGCGCGCCAAGAAGCATCTCAAGAGCCAACGCCGCGCGCTCGCCAAGACGCAGGAAAAGCTCTACGCCGACGACCGCTTCTCCCTGCTTATCCTGGTGCAGGGCATGGACGCCGCCGGCAAGGACAGCACGATCAAGCAGGTTATGTCCGGCGTGAACCCGCAGGGCTGCCAGGTCTTCAGCTTCAAGCGGCCCTCGGTCGAGGAACTGGACCACAACTATCTCTGGCGCTATTGGCACGGTCTGCCGGAGCGCGGGCGGATCGGCATCTTCAACCGCTCATATTACGAAGACGTGCTGGTCGTGCGAGTCCACCCGGAGTTGATCCAGCGCCGGCGCCTGCCCGCCATGCCAGCCGGCAGCGACTTCTGGGACGCGCGCTTCGAGGACATCAACGCGTTCGAGCGGCACATGACCCGCAATGGCACGGTGATCCTCAAATTCTTCCTGAACGTCTCAAAGGAAGAGCAGCGGCGGCGGTTCATCCGGCGGCTCACCAAGCCGGACAAGCTCTGGAAATTCTCCCTCAACGATCTCAACGAGCGTGCGCACTGGGACGCCTATCAGCACGCCTATGAAGAGTTGATCGCCGCAACCAGCACCGAATGGGCGCCGTGGTACGTGATCCCGGCCGACAACAAGTGGCTGATGCGCGCGCTGGTGAGCCATGTCGTTGTCGAGGCGATCGAAGGGTTGGGGGTGCGCTTCCCGAAGATCGCGCCGGGCCGGAAGGCCGAGTTCCGCAAGGCGCTCAAGGCGCTGCGCGCGGAGGGCGCGGGGTCTGGGAATGGCGCGAAGAACAACTGAGCCGAGTGCTTAGAGTACGGCCTGTCCAGTTTTCTTGATCTGCTCGTGCAACGCATCCGGGGCGAGCGCAATATCGCCCGGCCAGGTCGGCGCGCCCAGTTCCACATACACCCGCTCAAACTGCCGCTCGTCCGCGAGCGAGGCAAACACACCGGCGCGCTCGGAATGGATCAGCCGGCGCATGTCCACGATGCCGCTCAGTTCGTCCATGAACCAGACTTGAAGCTTGAAACCTTCAAGCGGACGCACGCGCGCGATCCGCCACGGCGCCTTGGGCGTCACTGGAGGGTCTATTCTAGCGGCGGAATTCTTATCGGTTGCGTGTTGTCCCGACATAGCGTCCAGTTCAGAAAAAGCTTCATTTCGTGCTGCGATCGCCATTCTAGCACCGCGTTAAGCTGCTTGCGAGGCAAATGGCCTTCTAGGACTCTACCGCTGATGATGTGGATGACGGCTTCGTGCTCACCATAGAGCGCGTGAAAATGCGGCGGATCGTGGTCGCCGAAATACATGTAAATCAGGATGCCAAAAAACTCGCTAATCCGCGGCACGCCACCCGCCGACGCAGCTGCGCATTCATTCCAAAAAGGACCAAGCTGCAACGCTCACCCGAGCCGCTCTTCTCAGGCGCCAAAGTTTCGTATCCAGTGATAACGCTCGGGTAAACGCCGTTAAGGTTGAAGACGAAAGCGTGGTGGACCTGAACGAAGATAGCTCCAACCGATTATTCGCTGTTCTGAGCGACTGGAACACGGCTTTGGAGGCCTGTGATATGGAGCACTTTTCCGAACGCTGAGACGCGTAGCTTCTCCTGACGTCCAGAGTTGTACCTTTATTGCAGAAAAGGGTACAACATGCTACAGTTGTACCCCTAAATGAGAAAAAGGTACAACATTTGTGAACGAGATATCACTGGCCACACAAACCACCTTCGCAGAACTCCTGCAACGCTGCCTCGATGCGGAGTTCGACGAGACCTATAATGAACGCGGGCGCTTTGTCAGGGTGCGCTCGCGCGGCAAGACGTACTGGCATTTCCGAATCACCGAAGACGGGGAACGGAAGCAGATTTATGTCGGGCCGTATGCGGACAAGGCGATCACCGAGCGCGTCAAACGCTTTGAAAGCATCAAGTCGGACTTCAAAGAACGCCAGGAACTGGTCAGGTCGCTGATTGCTGCCGGTCTCCCATCGCCTGATGCGCTCAACGGGGCCATTGTCGAGGAAATGTGGAAGGCCGGATTCTTCCGCCTCCGCGGGGTTCTGGTCGGCACGCTGGCCTTTCAGGCTTATGCCGGTCCGCTGGGAATCAAGCTCAGGGGCCGCCCGCTGCAGACACAGGATATCGATTTTGCGCAGTTCTGGGGAATATCCGAGAATATCGGCGACAGCATGCCGCCCGTCATCGACGTGCTGCGCCGGGCGGATGAAAGCTTCGAGGAAATGCCGCATGTGAGTGATCCGTTCGTCAGCACCCGGTATCGCAACGCGCGGCGCTTTGTCGTTGACCTGCTGGTCCCGAACCGGGGTTCCGATAAACATCAGGATAAACCTGCGCGCATGAAGGCCCTGGGCGGCAGCGGCGCCCAGCCGCTGCGGCATCTGGACTATCTGATCCATGAGCCGGAGCGGTCATTGCTGCTTTACAAGGGCGGCGTCCCGGTGAGTATTCCGCGCGCGGAGAGATATGCGG
>CAYYSM010000057.1:0-10356 GCA_964474225.1 uncultured Hyphomicrobiaceae bacterium | reverse complement strand
GGGAATCGTAATGGGGTTCGATGCCGGTTTCAGAGGCCACGGTTCGTTTTCGTCCCTTGTTGCGTGTTCATTCGGTGCGGGCTGGCGGCCATTGCCGCAGCGCAGCAGTTTAGCATATCCCCTGGTCTTCCGGAGCGATGACGCCCTGATCGACCACAAAAAAGTTCGCGTTGCCGTCCAGTGGCGTAAAGACCGCCCGGTCGGTGCCGGTCATCCAGGCCTGCGCGCACAGCGCCTCGATCTCGGCGAACATCGCGGCCCGGCGCTCGGCGTCCAGATGCGCGGCGATCTCGTCCAGCAGGATCAGCGGCGCTGCGCCGGAGATTGCGCGCACCAGCTCGGCGTGCGCCAGCACGAGACCGACCAATAGCGCCTTTTGCTCGCCGGTCGAACAGATGCGCGCGGGCAGCCCCTTCGGCGCGTGCGTGACGATCAGGTCGCTGCGGTGCGGGCCGAGCGTCGTACGCTTCGCCGCGCGGTCGCGGTCGCGATATGCGGCCAATTCGCGCGCATAGGCATCCTCGACATCCACCGCCGCTTCGCTTTCCAGCGCGTTTTCCAGCCGGCCGTCAAGCTCAAGCTTTGCCGCCGGGAACGCCGCGTTCGCGCCCTCCGGCCATTTGCGCGCGATTACCGCCGTGAGCTGGGCAAGCGCGTCGCGCCGCGCCGCCGCGATCGCCACGCCTGCCTCTGCCATCTGCAGCTCCAGCCCGTCAAGCAGGCTGGCCTCGCCGCCGATTTCCAGCAGGCGGTTGCGCTGGCGCATGGCGCGCTCGAACTGGGCCGCGAGCCGCCGGTGGCGGGGGTCGAGGCTGATGATGATCCGCTCCAGAAAGCGCCTGCGCTCCGACGCTGCCCCGGTGAACAGGCTATAGAGCGCCGGGGTCAGCCAGACCATGCGCACATACTCCGCGAGCGCACCCGGCTGGACCGGCGCGCCGTTGATGCGGACCGCGCGCGCCGTGCGGTTTTCCTCAGCAGTCGGCCGGACGCCCGTGCCGATCGTCGTCTCCGCGTCGCCCACATGCAGCCGCCCGCTGACGGTCCAGCTGGTGCCGGACCCGCCATAGCGGCACAGTTCGGAAAATGGCGCGCTGCGCAGGCCCCGGCCATGCGAGAGAAGCGAGACGGCTTCGAGGATGTTGGTCTTGCCCGAGCCGTTCTGGCCGGTCAGCACCACAGGCTCCGGGCCGAGGCTCAGCTTTGCCGCGGCATAATTGCGGAAAGCCGTGACGCTCAGCCGTGAAAGCCAGGCGTGCGGCAGCTCCGCGACCTCGGGCGATCGCGCGTCCAAAGCGCCGGACATGCGGCCGGGCAGTGTCAACTCGGCAATCTCCTGCTGGTATGCGCAGGCCGACGAACCGCGGCGCGCTCGGGCGCCCTATCAGACCCGCATCGGCATCAGGACATAAAGCGCGGCCTCGTCGCCGGCATCCTTCACCAGGGTTGGCGCGCTCGCGTCGGCCAGGCGGAAAACGGCGTTGTCGCTTTCGATTTGCGCGCAGATATCCATTAAATAGCGAGCGTTAAAGCCGATTTCCAGTGGGTCGCCCTGGTACTCGACCGGGATATCTTCCTCCGCCGAGCCCGCATCCGGGTTGTTGACCGACAGGGTGACCTTGTTGTCCGCGATGTTGAGCTTCACCGCCCGGCCTTTCTCGCTGGAGAGGGTCGACACACGATCGGTGGCGGCGGCGAACGCGTTGCGGTCGACGGTCATCACCTTGTCGTTCCCAACCGGAATGACGCGGCCATAATCTGGGAAGGTGCCGTCGATCAGCTTGGAGGTCAGCACGACGCTTTCGGGTCCGGTCGCTTCTTCCTCCTCGCCAGCATCGAAGACGAAGCGGATCTTCGCGCCCGAAAGTTCGACCTGAACTGGCGCGCTGCGGTCGCCCAGCAGCTTGAACACCTCGGCCACGGTCTTGCGCGGGATGATGACGCCGGGCATGCCCTTTGCGCCCTCGGGCAGCGGATATTCGGTCTTGGCGAGGCGGTGGCCGTCCGTGGCGACCGCGCAGAGCTTGTCGCCGTCATCCGCGGTGATCGTGTGGAAATAGATGCCGTTCAGATAGTAGCGCGTTTCCTCCGTCGAGATGGCGAAGCGGGTGCGCTCGATCATCTTGCGCAAGCTCCCGGCGGGCAGCGAGAAGCTGTGTGTCATCTCGTCGGAGGCGATGTCCGGGAAGTCTGTGCCCGGCAGGCAGGCGAGCTGGAACCGCGCCGGTCCGGCCGAGAGGTTCACATGCCCGCCGCTTTCGTCCATCGCCAGCGTCACCTGCGTGCCGTCGGGCAGCTTGCGGACGATGTCGTGCAGCATGTGCGCAGACACGGTGGTCTCGCCCGGCGCATCGGTGCTCGCGGGGATCGTTTCGCTGACCTCGATGTCGAGATCGGTGGCCTTCAGCCGCAGCACGCCCTCTCGCGCGGCCACATAGACGTTTGACAGGATCGGGATCGTCACGCGCCGCTCGACGACGCTGGTCACATGCTGAAGGGCCTTGAGGAGCGCGGCCCGTTCGATCGCCAGTCGCATGGTCGGTTCCCCTGGAACTCACTTTCCAGCACCCGGCGCACGCCACGCCGGTTCACCCCGCCGGTGCACGCATACAGTGCGCCCGCGGACGGGCACCAGCGCGGGGCGCGAACTTTCGCGCTTGCTGGCAGGTTTGACAAGAGGTTTTCGCGGGTTGTCCCAAGACGGGACTCGCGGGCAAGGCAAGCGGCGCGCCGCCACCCGATGAGGAGGGCGGCGGCGCAGCCATTCAGTCGCGCAGGAGCCGCTTCAGGATTTCGACGTCCTCGCGCAGCGCGGTATCGTTCTCAATCAACTCGTCCACCTTGCGGATCGCGTGAAGCACCGTGGTGTGATCCCGTCCGCCGAAGCGCCGCCCGATCTCTGGCAGCGAGCGCGAGGTCAGCGACTTCGCCAGATACATGCCGATCTGTCGCGGGCGCACGATCGAGCGGTTCCGCCGGGAGGACAGAAGGTCGGAACGATTGACGCCATAGTGCTTGGTCACGACCCGAAGGATATCGTCGATCTTGATGCGCTTCGGCTCCTTGCCGCGCACCAGGTCGGCGATGATGTGTTCCGCCGTCTCCAGCGTGACCGGCTGGGCGGTCAGCTTGTAGGCCGCGTGAATGCGCGTGATCGCCCCCTCCAGTTCGCGGCCGCCTTCGGTCAGTTCCGAGGCTAGGAAGTCAATCACCGCGTCGGGGATCTGGAACGCCGGATCCTCGGCGGCCTTGTCCTGCACCCGGCGTTTCAGGATCTGGTGGCGCAGGTCGTAGTCCATTGCGCCGAGTTCGGCCACCAGCCCGCCGGCCAGCCGCGAGCGCATGCGGGCGTCGAAGCCTTCGAGCTGCATGGGCACGCAGTCCGCCGCGACGACCACCTGCTTGCCGCCGTCGATCAGCGAGTTGAGCGTGTGGCAGAACTCCTGCTGGAAGGTGCGGCCCTGCAGGAACTCCATATCGTCGATGAGCAGAACGTCGATATTGCGCAGCCGGTCCTTGTAGGCCGGGCCGCCGCGCGACTGGAGCGCCTCAGCGAAGCTGTACATGAAGCGCTCGGCCGTCAGGTAGAGCAGTTTCGCATTCGGCTTGCGCTGCTTCACGCCCCAGGCAATGGCATGGAGCAGATGCGTCTTGCCCAGCCCGACCTTGCCGTGCAGGTAGAGCGGGTTGTATCGCGAGGTCTGCTCGCCCGCGCTTTCGACAACCTGCAGCGCGGCGGCGTGCGCCAGCCGGTTGGCATTGCCGACCAGGAAGGACTCGAAGGTGAAACGCGTGTCGAGCGGCGAGCCTTCGAACCCTTCGCAGCCCGTGCGCGTATCGACGGCCGGCCGTGTCGTGGCTGGCTGCGCCGCAGGCGCCGGTTGCCGTTGTGCTGCGCCGCCCGCGGGCTGCTGCTTCATGCGCACAGCGTCGTGGGGCTGGCGCACGCGAAAGTCCAGCCGTTCCACATTGTCGAACTCCGCGCTGCAGCACTTGAGAAGGTGGTCCGCATAGTGTGAGCGCAACCACTTGCTCAGGAACTTGGTCGGAACCGAAACGTGAAGGCAGCCATCCTCAAGCGATTCCAGTTCGACCCGGCCGAACCAGCTCGTGAAGACATCCTCGCCGAGTTCGGCCCGCAGCCGCTTCTGAATGCGCTGCCATTTCTGCTCCATTAAGGCGGATTGATGCCGGCCATCGGCTGGCGCCGTGCCGACCGCTGCTTGTGCTAATTCCACGATAAACCCCCGCTGTTCACGCCGCTGTCCAGTCAAGTTGCGGCACAATTATCCCGTTTGCCGTCTCGCGCCCTCGAAACGGTATTTTCCGCGTTGCAACGCCGGTCTTGATTGCCGTTTTTGACGTCTACGCGGCCTTCGCCGTCAGACCCGCCTCGGCCCGAGCCTTGGCGTCGTCTTCGTCATTCACGACGGTGGCGCTCCGCGTTGACGCATCCAGAATCGCCGCGAGGTTCTGCGGTCCGACATTCGCGGTGTCCGCATCGCTGCTGAGCGTCTGAAGGCGTTGGCCGGCCGTCGTGAATTCGGCTGGGTGCGTCCCGGTTGGCGACGCCGCTGCCGCCTGGACGCCTCGGTTGAAAAAGCGGGCACAGATACGCTCTGCCAGCGTCTCGCGGGCGTGGCGCGTGGCGACGCCCCGCCAGCCAGTCACCGGCGCGTGGTTTTCTGCGCTTGAAGACGTGGTCGATGGTTCGTTGCCCATCTCAGGGCGCGCGTGGGTAGAAGCGGACGTATCGCGATGAGTGCGTGCAAAAATGCTTCTGAGTATGCGCGACCGGTTGGCCTGAGTTGCCTGGCCTTGCGCGATTGTCATGTCGTCCTCCTGTTACGATGCCTGCCCTTCGCCTTTTGGAGCATCGAGCGCCTCGCGCGGTGCGGGGCAACAGATGTCCTTCGGGTCGCGGCAGACCGCAAATATTCCAGACTGTTCAAGACACACCCCTGCCGTTGCCGACAAAACAGCTTCTGCCGGCCGGGAGTGGCGATACGCAATACTCGTTTGGATACACTCGCAGGAGGGGTTAGCCCCCGTTCGGAAGCCCCTTGTCTAAACAAAAATGGGTGAATTTGCAACCTTTGAGCGTTGTCGGGGCTGCCGTTCCTGGGCGCTTTGTGACGGCGTTGTGACGATGGAAAAACGAATCGCAAACATGGGTGAGATGGGGATTAACATATTGACTTTGATGATGAAATACGAATCCGGGAAGGCGCTCTTCCGGCGCCATCGTGTCAAGTGGGTTCCGGTTGCGAGATAGCGTTTCAGTCGCATCTTTGGGTGGCGCCTTGCTCAATCTCAAGTTGCAGACACTATCCAAATCCTTAATAAGACTGTCATTTCGGCCCGCGCTGCGCGGAGGCGCTATGCTGCTGGCGGGGCGGCTTGTGGCTTTTTGGTCACGCGAGTGGGAAAGAGTTGCCGGGCCGGGCGCGGCGACGGATGTAACGATTTTCAATCTGATGTGCAGCGTCGGCTCTGCGCCACGAGATGTAGATTCGCGCACCGGTCCGCGAGATTGTCGCGGCCCCGCCTTTGCCCGCCGAACGCGCAAACCGGGCGAAGCCAGTGCATAGCTCAACGGCCTGTCTTAAGTGACCCAACCGTTAAGGGTTGTCCAAATGCGGGCCCCGCGACTAAAGTGCCTGCACTCGCGCTAAGGCCCAAACGGCGCAGGAGACTGTCGGAATCGATGACCATCCAGGGTCCCCATCCCGTGACAGTTAACGACACGGCGTCAACAGCATGAGTGTGTTGAGACGGGTCACAGCGGGCATGGCGCTTGCCGTTGCTCTCGTGCTGCTGGCGGGCGCAGCCGCGCCGTACATCGTGGATGGGGGAACGGTCCGCGATCAGCTGGTCGCCAAGCTATCCGCCTGGGCGGAGGGCAAACTTCGCGTTGAAGGCGATGTCCGGCTGACGAGTCTGTTCGATCTGGCGATCGAGGCGGAAGACGTTCGAATCGATGGCCCGGAGCGGTTCCCAACGGTCACGGACATTAAGGTCGATGTGCTTGCCGCGCGCCTGAACCTGTGGGCGCTGCTGAATGGCAGGATCGTCTTTAACAAGGTCTGGGTTGACCGTCCGACGATCCGCTTGCGCGAGCGGTTTACGGAGACGAGGCCCGATCGCCTCTGGCGCGCCGTGCTTCTGGACGAGGGCGACGCGCTGAGCCGCTTGACGGAGGCCGCCCAGGACGCCCCCTTCTCCTTCATCGAATTCACCGATGCCCGCGTCGAGCCAGCGGGGCCGCACGCGGCGGACGGCGAGGCCCCGGAGCCGTTCACGGTGATCGTCGAGAGACAGGCGACCGGGGCAGTCACTCTGAGCGGCTGGATCACCCGGAAACCCGAGCTGGCGAGGTTCACGCTCAATCGCGGGGCGTTCCGCCCGGCCGGACCCACGCTGGAAGCCCCGGTGCGCCTGACGACAGAGAGCGAGTCGGCAGGCCGGCTATCGGTTGCGGGCCGGATCATCCGCGCCAATGGCGCGCGCTTTACCGGCGATCTTGAGGTTCAGGATGCCCCGCTGTACATCCTCGCAGGCTGGCTGGACCTGCCGGCGGGGGATGCGTTCACCGATCGCCGGTACTCTGCGACAGCGGCGCTGGAGGCGACGGCGGCGAAAATCTCGCTGCAGGAACTCGATGTCGAAATCGGCCAGACGCGCGCGACCGGCCTGCTGAATCTTCAGCTTGATGGCGAGCGGCCGAAACTCTCCGGCACGCTCGGCTTGAGCGTGGTTGCTCTGCGGGGCTTTTCGATGACCGGCCCGGGGAACGGAGTTCTGCTCGCGGAGGACCCGCGCAGCTTGCGGCGCGGCGGGCCTTCCTTGACTGCCCGGCGCGTCGGCGAATGGCTTGGCGAATTCGATGCTGACCTCAGGCTTTCAGCGGACAGTCTGCGTTTTGACGGGCTGACCACCGGGGAAACGGCTGCCTTCCTCTCCGTGGCCGACGGCATTGCGACGCTGGATGTCGCGGAACTTCTTGTTTTCGATGGCATGATGAACGGCCAATTTTCGGTTCGCTGGGCCGATCACGCGTTCAAGCTTTCGGGCAAGGGCAACGCCACGGGCATCGACCTGGAGCGGCTTCTGGCAACAGCGCATGCGCCGCAGTTGGCCAGCGGACCGGCGGACATCTCCTTCGCCCTTGACGGCACAGGACCAACGCTGAGCGCCGTGACCCGCGACATGAAGGTAAGCGGCCAGGTTATGGCGCTGCAGGGCGGCGAACTGGCGCTTGACGTGGCCGCGATGGCGGCGCAGGCGCGCGAGGATGCCCTGAATAGCGACCGGGCGCGCGCCAGTCTGCAGATGGCATCAGAGCGTGCGGCTTATGACATGCTCCGGGCGTCGTTCATTCTGCGGGATCGCGACCTGCGGCTCGTGCCAGTGACAATTGCGCAGGATGGCTGGATCATCCGCGGCCGGGGGCGCGCCGATCTGGCGCAACTCAGCCTCGACTGTCGACTCGACGCCGCGCAGATGCCGGCTGGCGTCCCGGCGCAGGCCGGCCTTTCGACGGGCGCGGACGCTTCCTCTGCGGAAAAGCAAGCGATAAGCCTGCATCTGACGGGTTCGTTGCAACGCCCGTGGGTCAGTTACACAATGCCGGAGCTGCCGTTGAGCAGTGTGGAGGGCAACGCATCCTGGTGGCCCTGAGCATCTGACATTCCTCGGCGCAGTTTAGTAAGGAGCAAGGCCGGACGCGGCCGTATCGGCGGAGACGAGAAGCATGGGCGAGTGCGGGTTGCGTGGCGTGGCGGCGGCGGTCGGTCTGGCGCTGGGTTTGGGCGCGGGAGCGGCGCTGGCTGAGCCGGGTACGCCGCATGATGCGGTGATGGAGACCGGCGACAGCGCGCTCTCTCAGAACGATGGCGACGCCCCGGCCGACGCGCATTCAGACGATGCCTCGCGCGCCGGAAAGCCGCCGATGGACCTCGTTCGCGATCGCGCCAAACAGGCCGAGCAAGAGACCGCGCCGGTGGCGCAGCCCCGGCCCGGGCCGCCAGCACAGACCGCCCGCCGCCCGGAAGACATCTCGCTGACGGTCGCCACCTGGGACAGCGCCTACACCGCCGCCCAAAAGCGCACGCTTTTCGCGCCCTTCCAGGAGGATAGCAAGCATCAGGTGAAGGTGGCCTCGCACGGCGGCGATCTGGCGCGCCTGACGGGCGAGCGTGTATCGGCTGAAGGCTGGGATCTGATCGAGCTGGACGCGCAGACGGCGCGGCGCGGCTGCGGCGAAGGCTGGCTGGCCGAGATTGACCCGGCGGACCTGCCCGCGAGCGTCGAGGGCGACCCGGCAGCGGAAGATTATCTGCCCGGCGCGCTGATGGCCTGCGGTGCTGGCAGCGCGGCGTGGTCGGCGGTTGTCGTGCATGACCCGCGCGCGGACTTCGAGGAGACGCCCGAGCGTATCACCGACCTGTTCGCTCTGGCCCGCTTTCCCGGCAAGCGCGCGCTGCCGCGACAAGCGCCTTACGTGCTGGAACTGGCGCTGATGGCCGACGGCGTTCCGCCATCCGAGGTTTACGATCTGCTTGCGACCCCGGCGGGGCAGGACCGCGCCTTCGCCCGCCTTTCAGCAGTGCGCCACGCGCTGGTCTGGTGGGACGATGCCGCCGAGGCCCTCGATGCTTTCGCGCCGAACGGGCCGGATTCGCTCGACGATGTCGTGATGGGCGTGGCGTTCAACGGGCGGGTCTTCACCAGCGCGGTGCGTTCGCGGCAGTGGCTGCGCATTCTTTGGGACGGGCAGATCTATCGCTTCAACTACTGGGCCGTCCCGAAATCCGCGCCGAACCCCGACGCGGCCAGGCGGTTGCTGCGCCATGTCTCGCTGCCGGAGCGGCAGGCACGGCTCACCCGCTGGTTCCCCTATGGCCCGGGGCGGAAATCCGCGCTGCCGCTCGTGAGCCAACACGCGGAGATCGATCTCGACATGGCGGCTTTCGTGCCGACCATGCCGGGCAACATGACGGGGGCTGTGCGTTTCGATCAGGCGTTCTGGGCTGAGCACGGCGAGGGCCTCAAGGCGCGCTTCGCGGAATGGCTCCAACTTCCGACGCCGCAGGTGCCGCCCGACCAGTTCGTGCCGCCCACCCCGGTGAAGGCGTTGCGCGCGAATTTAACAGTTCAGTGACACAAAGAACCGCCGCATTTCAGATGCTTGGCCCTGCCATGTGGCCGCGCGCAGGTTTCCCCAGCCTGTTTGGCTTGTCATGTGATAAAACTGTCACATTGGCGGCCGTCGCTGCGACCGCCCTGCCACTTGCGCTTGCAATGCGGCGCGCGCGCCGCAGCCTGCACAACATCGTGGCATTCGTTCAATTTCATTGATCTTTCATGTTCGCGGGCTGCCCGACGTGCGCGACGCGATACGGCGTTGCGGTGCCTTTGGTGTCCGCGGCGCGGAAACCACAACATATGGATGTATCAGGCTTCCCGGCGGGTGACAGCGATGGCCGCCTTCCGCCACGTCTCATCTTGCGGTGGCCGCAAATGAGGCACAGGGTTTCCATCAGCGTTCACGCGAGGGCGTGAAGCTGCACCATAAATAACGTTCGCGGCGTTGGGACATGATGGTGTGGAGGGCGGCATCCGCAACGCTCATCCGTCTCATCGCGGCAGCATCTCGCAGCGGGGTTCAGGGCGCACTGCCGATTCGTCAGGCAGTGCCCCTGATTTTTTATCCGTCGCCGGCAATCTCCCGTGAACGTGACCGCCGTTGCGCCGTAAAGCCCATAGCCTTTCCGGCCCTATCTTCGCTAAGGTGGGATGTGTGCCATCCAGCGACTGCAGGGAGCCGGAAAAATGAGCGAGCCGTTGTGGCGTCCCAGCCCTGAGACGATCGCGAACAGCAATCTCACCGCATTCATGCATTTCCTGCGCCGCGAATACGGCGCGTCCTTCCGCGACACCGACGACTTGCATGCCTTTTCGGTGCGCGCGCCCACGGTGTTCTGGCCGGCGCTCTGGGATTTTCTCGGCTTTATCGGCGATAAGGGCGCGCCGCCCTACCTGGTCGACCGCGACAAGATGCCGGGCGCGCAATTCTTCCCGAACGCGCAGGTGAACTATGCGGAGAACCTGCTGCGCCGCAGCGATGATGAGACGGCGGTCGTCTTTCGCGCCGAGGACAAGCTCGAACGGCGTATGAGCTGGGCCGAGCTGCACGCCCAGGTCTCCCAGCTTCAGCAGGTGCTGCGCGCGCATGGCGTCGTGGCGGGCGACCGCGTCGCGGCGATGATGCCGAACGCGCCGGAGACGCTGGTCGCGCTGCTGGCGGCCGCGGCGATCGGCGCAGTGTTCTCCTCCTGCTCGCCGGATTTCGGC